>JBATYG010000123.1:0-3793 GCA_049673945.1 Occallatibacter sp. | reverse complement strand
CTGTGCCACTCACGCGCCACAGCCTCGAATGTGTTTTCCGACTGGTAAGCAATGCGCAGCTTTTCGGCCTTGCGCTCTTGGCTCGGGTCCACTGCACCTCGCACCAGTTGCCGCGCTTCATCAGCAGCCTTGCGCGCGGCCTCCAGGCTCACTTCTACAGCCTTTGAACCAGCAGCCGTATAGACCCCAAGAGAAAACCGCTTCTCCTTGCCGTTGATCCGATATTTGAGTCTCCACCATTTGCCGCCACTGGGGGCAATCTCCAGGTACAGGCCGCGTCCGTCGAAAACGCGCTGTGTCTTCTTCGCATGGGGCTTAATCTTGCTGATCTTGATGGCCGTCAGTGGCATACTTTCGAGGCTCCAGAGTGGACTTGGGGCAACTCTTGGGGCAACTCTCAGCAGTTTCCATCATCTTGCCCCGTCACTTGCACCAGTTGCCCCCAATGTTGCCCCCAGTCGCACCCGGCTGTCAATTGACGGCAGTAGACACCTCCAGACAGGCGTCTACTGATTTTATTGGACTTAGATTAGAAAGGAGATGTTAAAGGAACCTATCGGAAAGGAGTCTGGTAGCGCTACCGGGAATCGAACCCGGGTTTTAAGATTGAGAATCTCACGTCCTAACCCCTAGACGATAGCGCCACATAAAAGGGGATGGCCATTGCAGCCACTCCTTCACTCTAACAAAAAAAGCAGCGCCCTGCCAAAGCTCCGGGCCCGAGTCGCAGGCGCCAGAACAGGCCCCTAGATGCCCAGCTTGCGCACTTCGTCGTTGTAGTACTTGCGGTAAAGAATCTCCCACTCCTGGGAGCCTTCGAGGATGATCTTGCGCTGCGAGGCGATCTTGGCCCGGGCCGCGGCGTCGATTGCTGCTTCCTGCTCAAGCAGCGTCTCCAGCGCCTTGCGCGCTTCCTGCCGGATCGTGTTGCGGTCTTCGAGAAACCCTACCTCGTCGATCTCGGCCAGCGTGTCGGCGACGGTGTGCGCCAGCTTGTTCAGCTTGTCGCGGCTGATCCTCATAGCACCGCCTTGTACTTGCGCGCCAGCTCCGTCTTCACCTTCTTGAACATCTCGGCATACTGCGCGCCGCTCTTGCGCATTTCATCGGAGTAGGCGTCGAGAATCACGCGCACCTCTTCATTGATGCGGTCCTCGAGCGACAGCTCCTCAATCATGCCGCCGGTCACGCGAGACTCGGTTGCTTTCGAGTCGCTGGTCGTGATCATCTTGGCATCGACGAGGTGCTTAATCGTGCGGCGGGCTAGATACCCGATGTATTCGCGGGAAAAGATCATGGGCTAAAAGATGAGAATAACCTATCGAACTACCGGGTGTACACAGCCGGATGCACACAGGTGCATCAGCCCAATTTCCGGCCTGTTCCACCCCCGGTGGGGGTAGTTCTCAGCCCCGGTGGGGGCAACTCTTGGTATTGATGCATCCATCGGCCAGCCGCAGCCGTTCGACCGGCCTGCCGCCCACCAGGTGCTCCTCCACAATCGCAGCCGCATCGGCAGGCTGCACATGGCCATACCACACCCCTTCGGGATAAACCACGACCGTGGGACCGTGTTCGCACTGATCCAGGCAACCGGATTTGTTGATGCGCACGCGATCACCCAGCCCGGCGGCCCTTGAGAGCTGCTGCAGCTGCGTGTGCAGCTCGCTCTTGCCGTCCGCTGTGCACGACGGCCTCGGCGCGCCTTCAGGGCGAACGTTGGTGCAAACGAAAACATGATGCTCAAATGGGGGCAATGCCTCACTCCTTTGGCGAATATCTCTAGCTTAACCGGTTGAGCTTAACCGGTTGGCAGAGGGTCATGCCCGCAGCCGGCCGCCGCTTTCCACATTTCGCCGCGCCGCCCCGGTTCCATCTGCGAAAATGATTGCTTGACTATGACCACGGACAACCTGCATTCGCTGAAAGACGACATGGTGGCCTTTATTGAAGGGCACGGGTTGCGGCGTCTGCCCGGCTACATCACTGAAGACATCCCTTCCGTTCTGTGGGAGAGCCAGGGCAATCCCGAGGCGTGGAAAGACTTCGTTGAGATGGCCAAGCACGTCGGCGCGCCGTTTATCACCTTCAGCGAAATGACCCTCGAACGCGAAGACCTCGACTCGCTCATCGAGGAGGCCGGGGAGATGAACTTTCCCGACGAAGAGGCAACCGAGTTAGTTGAAGCCCAGTGGCTGCGCAAATACGCCGGCATGGTCGGCTACGTTCAGCTCGGGTTTGTTTATCAGGGCATGGCCTTTCTGCACGAGACCACTACCGAGTGGTACGAGCGCTTCCAATCGCTCCTTGAAGACATCGAGAACTTCCACGACATCGTGATCGACGACCACGAGCACGACGACGAGGACGAGTAAACAGGGTGGCCGTCGGTCCCGTCGCGCAGAACTCCCGATCGTCTCTTCCCATTCGCTCCATTCCCCAGCGCCCCATTCCCCAACGTTGGATCGTGGCTGAACCTCATCCCGACACCGCCGGCGCTCTCGCAGCAGCCGCCCGCTTGCCGCACGTGCTCGCGGAGTTGCTCGTCGCACGCGGCATAACTCAGCCCGAGGAAGCCTTCGCCTTCCTCAATCCTGATTCGTCACATCTGCACGACCCGTTTCTCATGCGCGGCATGGCGGCGGCGGTCGAACGCCTCGAGGCAGCGATCGCGCAACGCGAGCCCGTGCTTCTCTACGGCGATTACGATGTCGATGGCACCACCGCCGTCGTCCTGCTCAAAACCGCAATCGAGATGCTTGGCGGGGTCGTCCGCTTTCATGTTCCGCATCGCATCCGCGAGGGCTACGGCCTGCAATCGAGCGTGCTTGAAGCCGCTCATACCGAGGGCGTGCGCCTGGTGATAACGGTTGACACCGGCATGCGCGCCTTTGCTGAAGCTGAAACCGCGCGCCGCCTGGGGCTCGACCTGATCGTCACCGACCATCACCTGCCCGATGCGCACGATGCGCTGCCCGATGCGCTCGCGATTCTCAATCCCAACCAGCCGGGGTGCGCTTACCCTGAGAAATCGCTGTGTGGCGCCGCCATCGCATTCAAGCTGGCGCAGGCTGTGCTTGAGCGGCGCGACGCCGCCCGCGCCCGCGAAAAAATCCTGCCCAGCTTTCTCAAGATGGCCGCCATCGCCACCATCGCAGACGCAGTCCCCTTGCGCGGAGAGAATCGCACCATCGCCGCGCTGGGCCTGCGCGAATTGCGGCGCCCCGTGGGCCTGGGGCTGCGCGCCCTCTTCGCCGCCGCGGCACTCGACCCCGCATCGAAGCAGCTCACCGGCTTCGATGTCGCCTTCCGCATTGCGCCGCGCATCAACGCCGCCGGCCGCATGGACGTTGCCTCCGACGTGATCGAGCTCTTCACTACACGTGATCAGCAGCGCGCGCAGGACCTGGCCGCGAAGCTCGAACGCCTCAATCGCGAACGCCGCGACACAGAGGCCCAGGTGCTCGCGGCAATCGAAAAACGGCTCGCCGGCGATGAAGCGCTGGCAACTGATCGCCTGCTCGTGCTGGACGGAGATGGCTGGCATCGCGGCGTCATCGGCATCCTCGCCTCGCGCGTCGTTGAACGCACCGCCAGGCCCGCTCTCGTTGTTTGCGTGGAAGACGGCGTCGCCCACGGATCGGGCCGTTCGATCGACGGCTTCCCTCTGCTTGAGGCCCTCGAGACGTGCGCCGATCTTTTTACGCGCTTTGGCGGCCATGCCTTCGCGGTTGGCTTTGCCTTGCCGGCTGAGAGACTGCCCGAGCTGAAGCAGCGCCTGAACCTGCACGCC
>JBATYG010000122.1:0-7381 GCA_049673945.1 Occallatibacter sp. | reverse complement strand
GCCGATGGCGCAGCAGCTTGCGACCCTGCGCACACCTGCGGCCTATGCCGGGGTAACGAACTATGCGCGCCGGCACACTGGTGACGCGGCCGGGGCTGCGTATCTCGCGCTGGGCCACGCTTATCTGCTCGACCGCCGCTTTGATGAGGCGGCCACCAGCATGCACCAGGCCCGCCAGGCCAGCGACGCGCTGGCAGACTACGCGGATTTTCTCGCCGCCCGTGCCCTGCACGAGGCCGGCAATGAAACCGCCGCCGAGGCGTTGCTGCACGGCTTTGCCGAGCGCTATCCTGACAGCATCTTTAATGTGGAAGCTCCCGAGCTGGAGGCTGGCGTTCTGCTTGCGATGAATGACGTCGCCGGCGCCCAGCGTGCTCTCGATGCCGGAGCGCACACTGCCGCGGTGGATCGGCCCGGCTTCCAACTCGCGCGCGCTCAACTGGCTCTGGCAAAGAATCAGACTGCGCAGGCGAACACCTACTTCAAACAGGTTCTGCTCGATCATCCGCTGAGTCCAGAGGCCGAAAAGGCGCGCGCCCAACTCACCGTCACTGGCGCCGATGCGACGCTCACCGCCTCTGAGCTGCGAAGCCTCGGCGACGCCTACTACGGCGCGGGCCGATACTCGCTCGCGGCGGAGCAATACAATTCGCTGTCTCGCCTGCCGGGACTGTCTGACTCCGAGCACCAGAGCTTTGCGATTGCCGCGGCAGCCTGTGACCTCAAGCTGAAGCACCTCACTACCAGCCAGGCGACGGCTCTCCCTGATACTCCAGATAACAACGGGGCGCGGCGCGCCTATCTGCTGATGGAGCTCGCGCGCAGCCGCGGCGACGAGACGACGCAGCAGAGCATCGTCACCGACATGGAGCAGCGCTTTCCAAAGAGCGAGTGGCTCGCCGAGGCGCTCTTCTCAAGCGGCAACATGTACCTGCTCTCGCGCAACTATCCCAAGGCGATCGAATACTACAGCTATCTGGCCGCGCACTTTCCTCAGAGCAAGGACGCTTCGGCGGCGCACTGGCGCGCAGGATGGCTGAGCTACCGGCAGGGCCTGTATACCGATGCGGCGCGGCTTTTCGATGAGCAGATCCGTCTCTATCCCAGCTCCACGGATACCGTGGCTGCAATTTACTGGCGCGGCAAAATCTACGAGACGCAGGAGCACAATCCCGCCGCGGCCGTTGCCAAGTACCGCGCCATCGTTCGCGCCTATCAGCATTTCTTCTACGCGCAAATGGCTCGCCAGCGTCTCGCTGCGCTCGGTTCGTTGCAGCCGGTGGATGATCCGGATATGGACGCGCTCAAGGCGCCCGTCGTTCCGCCGCTCGATGACAGCTTTCCTGACGACAGCGAACACCTGGCCAAGGCCAGGCTACTGGCAAACGCCGGCCTGAATGATTTCATTCCGCGCGAAATCGCAGCAGACCCCGATTCCGGATCGTGGAGCGCCCTGGCAGAGGCTCAGATCTACGCTTCCTTTGGTGAGACTTACCGTGCCATGCGTGCGCTCAAGCGTGCGCTGCCCTACGCCGCGTCGGCGTCGATCAGCTCCATTCCGATTGTTTACTGGCACATCCTCTTTCCCCAGCCATATTGGGATACCATCAAGGCCGAATCGAAGAAGAACAATCTCGACCCATACCTGGTCGCATCCCTGATCCGCCAGGAGTCGGAGTTCAACCCCTCCGTCGTCTCGTACGCAAATGCGTGGGGATTGATGCAATTGCTGCCATCCGTCGGCAGGTCAATGGCCCGCGAGCAGGGGATCGCGCATTTCCAGACCTATCAGCTCCTCGATCCGGATACGAATATCCAGCTTGGCACGCGCTACCTGCGTCAGTTGCTCGACAAGTTCGACGGAGTACCGGAGTATGCCCTGGCCGCTTACAACGCAGGCGACAGCCGCGTCACCGATTGGGAGGCAGCCGGCCCCTACAGCGGCATGGACGAGTTCGTCGAGTCGATACCGTTCACGCAGACCCGTGAGTATGTCCAGGCGATCTTGCGCAACATGGAAACCTATCGGGCAATCGATTCCGTGGCCGCCACGGGACCCAGGGAAACGGCGGGCCGCTGACTTACCCAAATGGGTCATTGAGTGTACCCTCTTCGATACTGCCTGCTGTTTATTTCCAATTGACGTTGGCTACCGCGTGCAGCAACACTGACGTCAATCAGAGTCAGGAAATGCTTTTTTATTGGTATTCGCAGCCTGCTGTTGGTCCAAAACAGAGCGGCGGATCAAAGGGACGCCGTTCCGTTCCGTCAAACACCCGGAGGGCAGGATGTTGACCGATTTGCGGTTTCTGGAAGAGTGGATTCCCGAACGAATGGACCCCGGAACGGTTTTCGTGCTTGAAAACCAGGGAAAGCTCGGCAATGCGCAAAATCCCTACGTCGCGGTTATGTCTTGCCCCCGCTGCGGCACCATGGGACTGATCACGCGCCGCCAGCTCTGCGCCGGCGAAGCCATGATCTGCGGTGACGACACCTGCTCGGCTGAATATCGCCTCGACGGCGATAACATTCTCTTCCGCATCCCACAATAAAATCTCTGCTGCTTTCAGCGGCAGAACAGTGAGTGCTCGCACCAGACCGTCAACCCGGGCGTGTGCTTGACGAGGGCCGAACGAGGGCTGGTCGAGCGTGCATTTGCGCTGCGCATCCTACGAGGCCAGCGCATTCAGAGTCAGTGAATCGAAGCGATATGATGAAGCTATCGACGCCGATCCTCCTTGCCCGGATGGCGAAATTGGCAGACGCAGCGGACTTAAAATCCGCAGACCTTAACCGGTCGTGGGGGTTCAAGTCCCCCTCCGGGCACCAGAAAGCAAAAGAGTTATTCAAAAGATAGTCGCATGATTCGAGGCGGCCATTTTCGTATGGTGGCTGTTACCGGAACGGTTTAGTGTCACCATCCCCTCTTCCACTCAACCGAACAGTCTTCCAGCATCCCTCGTAACTCGCCATCGTTTCGTTTTCTCTCACGATCAAGCGATCAACATGCTCCTGCTAAATCCCGTCGAGCGGAAGCCCAACATAGTTTTCAGCCAGCGATGTTGCAGCCGCTCGCGAGCTCATCACATATTCCAGTTCCGCAAGTTGTCTCTTATGATCGAACTCAGACTCATTCTCAAACCTGTGCAGTAGCGAAGTCATCCACCAAGAGAAGCTTTGAGCCTTCCATATCCTTCGTAAACAAGTCTGCGAATAATTCTCCAATAGTCGCCCCTCTCGCGCGCCATACTGGGATCCCAGTGCCTTCGCAAGATGATGCACATCCGCCATTGCGAGGTTCATTCCCTTCGCTCCGGTCGGGGGCACAATGTGCGCCGAATCTCCAGCAAGGAAGAGTCGGCCGAATTGAAGTGGCTCGACCACAAAACTTCGCATGCCGGTCACACCTCTTTGCAGAATTCGCCCCTCCGTCGGCCGCCATCCATCAACACAGGTCAGGCGCGTCTGCAGTTCCGACCAGATCCTGTCGTCGCTCCACTCTCGAATATCATCGTCTGGCTTGCATTGAAGATAGAGCCGCGTAACCTTCGGCGAGCGCATACTGTATAGCGCGAAACCTCGCCGATGATGCATGTAGACAAGCTCTTCTTGTGAGGGCCCCGCCTCCGCCAGGATTCCAAGCCAAGCGAAGGGATAGCTGCGCTCATAAATGCTCAAAACACTTTCCGGGAACGCGTCCCGGCAGATTCCGTGAAATCCATCGCAGCCCGCAATATAATCACAGCGAATCTCATCCGCTTGCCCATCTCGGCTCACAACGATCCGAGGTTTGTCTGAGTCAATCTCCGCCAATGAAACATTCCCGCATTCGAATCGAAGGTCGCCGCCATCTGCGAGTCTGCGGGCAATCAGATCCTTCACCACTTCTTGCTGCCCGTATACGGTCACATGCTTGCCCGTCAGTTCTACGAATGGAATTCTGTGACGCACACCATTCAGTCCGAGCTGGATACCCTCATGGCGCAATCCCTCGCGCTCCAGTCGCGCGCCCACTCCTGCATCGTGCAACATCTGCACGCTCGTGTGTTCCAGGACTCCGGCTCGCACCCGTTCCTCGCAATAGATGCGAGGTTTTGCCTCGAGAACTATCGAGTGGATTCCTCTGAGATGCAACAGGTGCGAGAGCATCAGTCCGGCCGGACCCGCGCCTACAATCCCGACCTGTGTTTCAGACCACGCCATGGGCCTACCATTATTTCGTTTGGGACTCTTCGTTCAGAATCTCTTTGGCCGCATGGAAGGCGGCATTTGCAGCAGGAACGCCGCAATAGATTGCACATTGCAGAAGAACTTCGCAAATCTCTTCAGCCGTTACTCCGTTGTTGGCGGCCGCGCGCAAGTGCAGGCGTAACTCGCCGCCGCGATTGAGCGCTACCATCAGCCCAATCGTAAGCAGGCTTCGCGTGTGCTTGGGTAGTCCCGGGCGCGACCAGATCTCGCCCCATGCGTACCGAGTGATGAGGTCCTGAAATTCCGAATCCAGTTCAGTCTTCGTGGCTTCTGCACGATCTACATGCGCGTCACCCAGAACGCTCCTGCGCACTTGCATCCCCGTCACGTGTCGTTCGCGCTCATCCATGCGTGACCTCCATTGCAGTCAGATGTTCCACCACTGCACCGGCGAAATCGGCCGCACACTCCCACGCCGACATATGCGATGCATCGAACTCCACATATCTCGAGTGCTCGATCGCCGTGTGCAGAGCGCGGCCATCAGCGGGGGGCGTCGCAGGATCATGTGCACCGGCAATGACGAGGGTCACCGCTCTGACCCCGGCTGCTTCAGCACGCAGGTCTGCATCGCGCAAAACAGCACAGCACGCTGCATACCCTTGAGGATCTGTCGCCGCAATCATTCGACGAATCTTCTCCATCTCTTCTGGGTGCTCTTGGCGATAGACAGGCGTATACCATCTCTCCAGCGTCGCTGCAGCCAATGCAGCCATGCCGTTGGCCTTCACAGCCTCGATTCGTTGCTCCCAGATCTCTTTGGTCCCGATCTTCGCCGCGGTGTTCGCGAGAATCAGCCTTTCCACACGATCCGGCGCATAGATTCCGAGCCAGAGGCCAGCCAGCCCTCCGAGTGACACACCGCAGATGCTCGCCTTTTCTGCCTTCACCTCATCCATCAGCTTCAATACATCTCGTCCCAGCTGTTCGATCGTGAATGCTTCCGCCGCAACTTCGCTCCGGCCGTGACCGCGCATGTCCGAGCGCAGCACCCTAAACTTTTCTTCGAATTCAGGCAGCACCCGGTCCCACATCTGCAGGTTTGAGCCCAGCGAGTTCAAAAGCACGAGGTTCGGCGCGTCCGTACCTCCGCTGACTTCGTAGTGGAGTCGCGCGCCGTTGCTCTCAACCGTCGGCATCGTCATCTCCTAATACCCGCGAAATGAGTCGCTGAGTGCTGCCCAGATAGTTGCGTGCATCAAGCAACCCGTCAATCTCTACACCACTCAGGTGCGTCTTCACCTCGGGCATTTCCTTCAACACATCCGATAGCGGCCGTTTCTCCGTCCTAGTCCGATCCACAGCCTTACGCAGGACCGTGTGTGCTTGAATGCGGCCAATCTTCGAAGCCAGAGCACTACTCACAGCTTCCGCCAGCGGCAATCCATGCGTGGCGTCGAGATTTGCACGCATTCGAACTGAGTCCACTTTCAGTCCATGGATAACTTCAGTCGCATAACTGACGGAAGCCGATGCTAGGCGAAACGCCTCTGGAATTGCACCCCATTCCGCCTGCCACAACCCAAGCCCTCGCTCGTGTTCCTGTTGCATCCCTTGCAGCATCGTTGCGGAAAGTCCGGGCATCTTCGCATGGATCGCGATCAAAGCCGCGCACCCCACAGGATTGTGTTTGTGTGGCATGGTCGACGAGGCGCCATGTCCCTCCGCGCCGCCCTCCGACACCTCCTCCACTTCCGACTGCATTAATAGGGCGATGTCCCGTCCGAACTTCGCCAGAGTACCCGTCACTAGCGCAAGCAACTGAACTATCGCTGCCAGGCTGTCGCGCTGTGTATGCCAAGGCAGCTCAGGCTCAGACAGGTCCAGTAGTTGCGCCAATTTCGCAGAGACCAAGCCGCCCGACGATCCAAGTGAAGCCTGGGTTCCAACGGCCCCGCCAAACTGCAACACGAGTACGCGAGCTTCCTCTTGGCGAATCCGTTGTTGATCCCGGCGTAAAGCCGAAAGAACTCCCGCCAGCTTCAGTCCAAGCGTTACCGGAGGCCCCACCTGCAGCCAGGTGCGCCCCAGCATCATCGTGTCCCGGTTCCTTCTCACTCCCTCCACTAGGGCCGTGTCCAGGCGCGTCAGCGCTTTCTCCAATAAGTGCAGCGCTTCCTTCATCTGCAACACAAGCGTTGTATCGATAAGATCCTGACTCGTGGCACCCAGGTGAACCGACCAAGCAGCAATTTCACTCTGAGCGCTCACGGCTGCGGTTAGCTGGCGCACGAACGGGATTGCGGTATTCCCCGCATCCCTCGCGGCACTGAGAAGAGATGCTACATCCACAAAGTCCGCATCCAGCAGCTTCTCGAGCGCCTCGGCAGAGCCCGCTTCTGCCAGACCATTTGCCTCCAGCGCGGAACTCAAGGCCCACTCAAAACGCGTCATCGTGCGCAGCTGAGCCTGCGGCGAGAAAACCGCCGCCATATCCGGCGTCGAGAAAAGAAAGGAAGTCAGCCCGTCATGACTCATCTACGTGACACCTGCGCTCTACCACGCGAAGAATACGGTTTCGTTGGTTCCCTGTAGAACGACGTCCCACCAATACAATTCCGGGTGCTCTTCATCCGCGCGGCCAATGAGCGTAGCACGCCGGTCTGGCGGAACCCGCAAAAGCACGGCATCGCTTTTGTTTCTCACTTCATCTCCCAGGTACACTCGAGAAATCAAATGGCGCAGCAGGCCGCGCGCAAATACCAGCACTAGGAAATGCGCTGCTGAGGTTGTCTCCCCAGCAGGCCGCGCGATCGTCAGCGCGAACTCTCCTTTTTCATCCGTCACGACGCGTCTGAATCCATCGGGAATGCTGCTTTCCGCGGCCTTCTGATCAAGCAACCTCCGAGCGCCCACGTCGTTCCAGAACTCGAGCATAGCGTCCGACACAGGCAGTCCATCTCGATCCAAAACTCGGCCGCGTATCTCGATCACCGCTGTCGGAACAATACTCGGAACAGGATTGCGATTCACCAGATACTCAAGACCTATTCCGAAATAAGGGCCAACTGTCTGGGAACTGGAAGGGATTCGTGCGGAGTTGTCGCTCATCGATGACTCTCTTCAAACGGAGTGTCTGCGCGTCCCCGCAACACAATATCCCATTTGTAGGCCAGCCTGTAATTGGGCT
>JBATYG010000121.1:0-6455 GCA_049673945.1 Occallatibacter sp. | reverse complement strand
TCTGGGCTTACGCGTCAAAGGATGGCAAAGTCACGCCGGTGCTCGAACTGCCAATGGCGCAGATTCCGTAGCAGATTGCGACAGAAAGAAGGACAGGAATACGGTGGCGGACTTGATTGACTTGCGTTCCGATACGGTGACCCGGCCAACGCCGGAGATGCGCGCCGCAATGGCTGCCGCCGAAGTGGGCGATGACGTCTACGGCGAGGATCCGACGGTCAATCTGCTGGAGAAGCGTGCGGCAGAGATCTTTGGCCGCGAGGCCGCCCTTTTTGTGCCGACCGGGACGATGGGCAACCAGATTGCCATCCGCCTGCATACCGAGCCCGGCCATGAAGTGATCTGCGAGTCGCGCTCGCACATTCTCGACTGGGAGATGGCGATGGTTGCGCAGTTTTCCGGCTGCGTCATCAGGGCCGTTACCACCGCAAGCGGAACATTAACGTGGCGGGATATCGAGCCCGTCATCAAGGGCCGCAGCACGCATCACGCATCGACGGGTCTAATCGAGATTGAGAACACTGCAAATCTTGCCGGCGGGCGGTGCACGCGTCTTGAAGTGATGGAAGAGATCTGGGCCGAAGCGAAGAAGCGGAAGCTTCCTCTGCACCTCGATGGAGCGCGCATCTTTAACGCGTCAACCGCCCTGGGTGTGGATGTGAAATCGCTGACGCGGGGATTCGATACCGTGATGTTCTGCCTGTCGAAAGGACTGGGCGCGCCGGTTGGTTCGATGTTGACGGGATCGGCCGAGCTGATCGATCGCGGCCGCGTGCACCGCAAGGCGCTGGGCGGCGGGATGCGCCAAGCGGGCGTGATTGCGGCGGCGGGGCTGATTGCCCTCGAAAAAATGCCGGCGCGGCTGCACGAAGACCACGCGAATGCACGCCTTATGGCGGAAGGGCTGTCGCACATCGACGGCGTGGCGATCGATCTCGCTACCGTTGAAACGAACATCGTGATCTTCAGGCTAAAGAACGGGCAAAGCGCAGACGAGCTTGTGCGCAGGGTTAAATCGCGCGGAATCCTCATCAGTTCGGTGGGTCCGGATGCGATTCGCCTTGTGACTCACCATGACGTGGATCGCGCTCGGTGTCTTAAGGCTGTTGAGACGGTGGCCACTGAAACAGAAGCGATGATGGCCGTGCAGTAACGGCTGCGTACGGGACAGATTCCACCGGTACGGTTGCTCCCGCCCGCTCTTTGGCGCAGAGAGAGTCTGCGCTGCGGAGGTGTCGATGGTTAAGCGGAATGGTCTGTTGCTCGTGCTTACCCTGGCGCTGATGTTGCCGGCTTTGCCGGCCCAGGAGAAGCCGAAGGTAGCGCCGCCTCCGGCGCTCAACGAGCACAAAGGCAAGTCACCGCATCCAGGCTTCGCGTGGAAGGCTGGCTACTACCGGTGGAGCGGCGCCCATTACCGATGGCATATGGGGCACTGGGTGAATCCGCCACGTCCCGGAGGCGTGTGGGTCCCGGGTGTCTGGGTGAAGCACGAGGACCACTGGGAATACAAGGACGGGCACTGGAAGTACGAATGAGCCCTCCTTCAGACTTTTGCGTTTGACGACCAAGCCCGACTCTTCGACGATTTACCGTTCTGGGTTGCGCACGGATACCAGTTAGCTGATTTCGATGACGTCCTTGCTGGCTGCGGCTGCCGCGTCAGCGCGCTCGATCAACTTTTCCGCGACAGAGAAGAACTCCGCCGCCTGCGGGCTTTTGGGTCCGGCGAGAGCCACAGGCAGGCCCCGATCTCCACCTTCGCGGATGGCCGGAATGAGCTCGATCGAGCCGAGGAAGGGAACGTTGAACTGGTGCGCGGTGCGCTCGGCGCCTCCCTTGGAGAAGATGTCGATTTCGTGATGGCAGTTCGGACAGGTGAAGTGGCTCATGTTTTCGACGAGCCCCAGCACCTCGACGTTGACCTGGCCGAACATCTCCAGGGCTTTGCGCGCGTCCTGCAGGCTCACGTCGCTGGGCGTGGAGACAACGACGGCGCCGGTGAGGGGAACCGTCTGGACGAGAGAGATGACGACGTCGCCGGTGCCCGGAGGCAGGTCGACGATGAGATAGTCGAGCTCTCCCCACTGCACGTCCTGCAGGAACTGGCGAACGATCTGGTGGAGCATCGGTCCGCGCATCACCATGGGCTTGTCACCGGGCGAGATGTATCCGATGGACATGGTTTTGATGCCGTGCGTGTCGTTGGGCAGAATCTGGCGCTCGCCAACGACGCGCGGCGACTGCGACGAGCCCATCATCAGCGGGACATTGGGGCCGTAGACGTCGGCATCGATCAGTCCTACGCGCTTGCCGAGCTTTGAAAGGGCGACGGCGAGATTGACCGCGACGGTGGTCTTGCCGACCCCGCCCTTGCCTGAACCGACGGCGATGATTTTGGAAACGCCCGGCAGCGCTGCCGGCGCGGGCATGGCATGCGAATGAGCCATTGTGGTGTAACTCCTTCTCGAATTGCTTCGTGACGTTTGCCGCGGAGATTTACGACTTCGCGGTCTGCTCGGGTTGCGCGCGGCGCTCCTGCCTGCGGCGCGCCGCCTCGGCTTCGCGGTGTTCGCGGCGCCGCAACGCATCGGCGTAGCGACGAACTTCGTTCGGTGTTTCAGGCAGAACCTCGGGTACGCGCCGGCGGTTGCCGTCCTTGTCGATAGCGACAAAGACCAGGTAGGCGCTGGCGACATGCAGCAGCACGCCGGTCTGCGGATGCTCAACCCAGACTTTGACGCCGACCTCGACCGATGTGTTGAAGGCGCGGTTCACGCTCGATTTGAGAATCAGCAGATCGCCGACATGCACCGGTTGAATGAAGTCGATGTGGTCCATTGCGGCGGTGACGACGTGGGCGCGGGTGTGGCGGTAAGCTGCCATGGCGCCGGTGAGATCGATGAAGTGCATAAGGCGGCCGCCGAGGAGATTGCCCAGGGTGTTTGCGTCATTGGGCAGGATGATTTCCGTCATCTCCGATTGCGTGCTGGCCACGGTACGCACGATCGGGTTGGGGTCATTGGAACTCATTGCGTGCTTGCTCCGTGTGTTGCTTGCTCCCGCCGGGCATCGCCAACCAGCTACAATGAGTCAGGTGGGCGCTGCACGGGAGCACTGACTCCAGTTTCGGCAATCCACCTCAATTACGCAAATCTGCGCGGGTTTCACCCCGCATACAAAGAGCACAAGTAAAAACATGGATAAGATTGCAGGCCTGAAAGAGATCCTTGCCCTTGACGCAAAGAACAGTTTTGCGCGCTACGGCATCGCCATGGAACTGGCGAACCAGGGCAACGTAGATGAAGCGCTGAAAGAGTTTGACACGTTGCTGGCGAACGATCCTGACTACACGGCCGGCTACTTTATGGCGGCGCAAACGTTGGCCAAGGCGGGCCGAAATCCGGAGGCGATCGAACGGCTGAAGTCGGGTATCAGCTGCGCGGCGCGAAGCGGCAACCGACATGCTCTCAGCGAGATGCAGGGCATGCTTGATGAGCTGGATCGATAGAGCTGTTGCCGACAATTGAGAGATTTTCTCGAAGTTACGCTCTGGCTACGCGGGGAATGTTTTGCGCTTCTTTGAAGCCAGGTCGCGTCTATACTATTGATATGCCGAAGTATTCAATCGTCGTTCCTTTTCACAATGAAGAGGAGAACGTAACCGTTCTTTATGCTCGTCTGAAACAGGTCATGGAGCAGGTGGGCAGCAGTTTCGAACTGGTGTTCGTGGACGACGGATCGAGCGACCGCACCTACAAGCTGCTGGAAGAGATTGCCGCAGTGGACAGCCGCGTTCTGGTGGTGAAGCTGCGCCGGAATTTCGGGCAGACCTCGGCGCTGGCGGCGGGGTTCGATCACGCATCGGGCGAGTTCATCTTCGCGATGGATGGCGACCTGCAGCACGATCCAAACGACATTCCCAACTTTATCGAGAAGCTTGAAGAGGGCTACGACGTTGTTTCAGGATGGCGCAAGGAGCGCATCGACAACTTCGTAATGCGGCGGTTTCCCTCGCGCTGCGCCAACTGGCTGATGGCCAAGCTCTCCGGCGTGGACATTCATGACTTCGGGACCACCTTCAAGGGATATCGCCGTGAGGTGATCACCAACATTCCTCTCTACGGCGAAATGCACCGGTTTATTCCGGCGCTGGCGAGCTGGTATGGCGCGTCGATCTGCGAGATTCCCATCAAGAACGTGAACCGTGAGCGCGGCAAGAGCCATTATGGCATCGGGCGCACGTTCCGCGTCTTCTTCGACCTGCTTACGATCCGCTTCCTGCTCAAGTACATGAGCAGACCGTTGCACTTCTTCGGTTCGTTTGGCGCGCTGGGCATTGTCACGGGCAGCATTCTCTCAATGATGCTGCTGGTGATGAAAGCGCTGAACCCGCACATGAGCATCATGGATCAGCACGGCCCAATGTTCGTGATTGCCGCAGTGATGATCGTCGCCGGCATCCAGATGCTTGCGATCGGGTTGCTGGGCGAGTTGCAGGTGCGGCACTACTACACCTCGCAGCAGCGGGTGCCGTATGCGATCGACCGCGTCATCCGGCTGCGGGCCCCCGAAGAGCCGAGTCTTCTTTCAGAAGGATAAGTACCGCTCAGTTTCTCTGGCCCCGCCTGGTTTATGTCCTGGCGGGGTCGCTGTTTTCAGCGAACTTGTTGGGCGGGCGACGGCTCAGGCCTTGCAGCGGACAGCCCTCCGGGTGCATTCTTGGCGTCATGAAAGCGATTCAGATCAGCGAGACCGGCGGCCCGGAAGTTCTGCAACTGACGGAACTGCCTATCCCCGAGCCGGGACCGGGGCAGGTGTTAATTCGCGTTGAAGCTGTGGGAGTCAACTTCGTCGAGCTCTACTTCCGCAAAGGCACATACAAGGCGACGATGCCGCTCACACCGGGAAGCGAGGCCGCCGGTACGGTGGAGAAGCTGGGGCCTGGGGTGACGGGATTCGAAGAGGGCGATTCGGTTGCGTCGGTAAGCGTGCTGGGCAGCTATGCTGAGTACGCACTGGCGCCCGCGGCGCAACTGGTGAAAGTGCCATCGCGGCTGACGCCGGAACAGGCGGCAGCGTCGATGCTGCAGGGAATGACCGCGCACTACCTGGCTTACTCCACGTACCCGCTGAAGGCCGGTGAGACCGCGCTGGTGCATGCCGGTGCGGGCGGAGTTGGCCTGCTGCTGACGCAGATGGCGTCGCGGCTCGGTGCTCGCGTGATCACGACTGTGTCGACGAAAGAGAAAGCAGAGCTGTCGAAAGAAGCCGGCGCTGCAGAGGTGATTCTTTACACGGAGCAGGATTTCGAGACGGAAGTGAAGCGGATCACGGGTGGCAAGGGCGTTGACGTGGTGTATGACTCGGTGGGCAAGACGACCTTTGAGAAGAGCCTGAATTGCCTGCGGCCCCGCGGCATGCTGTCGCTTTTTGGCGGCTCCAGTGGGCCGGTGGCGCCGTTTGACCTGATCCAACTCAGCAGCAAGGGATCGCTCTTTGTCACGCGGCCGACGCTCTGGCATTACGTTGCCACGCGGGCTGAACTCGAGTGGCGCGCGGGCAAGGTGCTTGACTGGGCCGCGACCGGCGAACTGAAGCTGCGCATGGAGCACATGTATCCGCTGGCCGAGGCGGCGCAGGCGCAGATAGATCTCGAGGGGCGCAAGACTACCGGCAAGCTTCTTCTCGAACCTTGATAAGCGGTTTATCGTTTCCAGTTCCCAGTGGACGCAATCGTTCGATGCAGACAATCGAGATTCATCCAGCGGATCATGTTTTTGAGCTTACGGGCGCAGGTATCAGCGCAGAGAGCGGGCTGCCGACGTTTCGCGCGGAAGACGGGTTGTGGGCTGGATATCGCATCGAGGACGTGTGCACGCCCGAAGCATGGCAACGCGATCCTTCGGATGTATGGGCGTTTTATTCAGCGCGCAGAGCGGCTGCCCAAAAAGCGCAGCCGAACCCGGCGCACTTTGCGCTCGCGGAAGTTGAGGCAAAGCTCGGCGATCGATTCTTTCTCTGCACGCAGAATGTGGAGGACCTGCACGAGCGTGCAGGCTCGAAGCGGCTGCTGCACATGCATGGCGAGCTGGCGAAATCCCGCTGCGAACATGCGTGCGGAAGACCGCCGGTGGAAGATGGCAGAGTCTATCGCAACCTGGAAGATGTTGGCCGCTGCGAGTGCGGCGGGCGGATGCGCCCGCATATCGTTTTCTTCGGCGAGACTCCGCTTGCGATGGAGCGCATTCAGGATGAAATTGCGCGAGCCACGCTGATGGTACTGGTTGGAACCTCCGGCTCAGAGTACCCGGCCGCCAGCTTCGTGCACTGGGCGCGGCAGGGCGGCGCGCGCACAGTGTATGTCGGACCGGAGCTCCCCTTGAATGCGCTGGCGTTTACGAACGCTGTCGCGGGGAAGGCCGGCGAGGTAATGCCGGGCCTTTTCGTGGTTG
>JBATYG010000120.1:0-2022 GCA_049673945.1 Occallatibacter sp. | reverse complement strand
ACCGGGGGAGGCGTATGGCTTTCGCAGAACGCGGGTGCGTCGAATGATACGGAGGTGGCCTTTTCTCCGCTGACGGACGCTGTTGGAGCGCTGAGCGCGGCGCATGACGCTTCCATCAGTATTGGAGCGATCAGCGTGCAGCCCGGAGGCACGGGCGTGGTGCTTGCCGGCACGGGCGATCCCAATGATGCGCTGGACTCATACTATGGAGCGGGCATTCTGCGCTCGACCGATGGCGGCAACTCGTGGTCGCTGATCCAGTGGACGAGCGATCTGCTTTACGCGTTCGCGGGCGAGGGGTTCGCGGGGTTTGCATGGAGCACAGCGAATCCGCAGCTTGTGGTTGCGGCGGTTTCGCAGGCCTATGAAGGCAGCCTTACGAGCGCGGTGCGGCCGAACACCAGCTACCAGGGTCTTTACTATTCCACGGACAGCGGCGCGACGTGGTCGCTAGCACGGATTGTCGATCCGGGCGGCGATGTGCAGGGTCAGAATGACGCTTTCGCGCTGCCGGATGGCAATGCGGCTACCTCGGTGGTCTGGAACCCGTCGCGGAGTGTCTTTATGGCGGCGGTGCGCTACCACGGCTATTACCAATCGACCGATGGCGTGACGTGGACACGGATGACGGCGCAGCCGGGCCCGGGATTGACGACCGCGTTGTGTCCGGCGAATCCTACGTCGACCGGGTCGATCGCGTGCCCTATCTTTCGTGGCGTACTGGCGGTGAACCCGGCGACTGGCGACACCTTCGCGTGGACCGTGGATGCCAATAACCAGGACCAGGGACTATGGCAGGACCAGTGTTCGCTGAGCGGAGGCAGCTGCGGCAATTCCTCGATCGCGTTTGGAACGCAATGGAACACAACGGATCTTGAAACGAGCACCCTGCTTGGCGCGAAGACGATTGCCAACGGCGACTATGATCTAGCGCTTGCCGCGGTGCCTTCCGGGCAGGATACGCTGCTGATGGCCGGCGCGAACGACCTGTGGAAGTGCAGCGTGGCCACGAGCTGCGCGTGGCGCAACACGACCAACGCGACGACGTGCATGAGCGCGCAGGTGGCCGAGTATCAGCACGCGCTGGCATGGAATGCAGCCAACCCGCTGGAGGTCCTGGTGGGCAACGATGGTGGCCTGTGGCGGTCTACGGATGCGGTTGGCGAGACGGGCCCGACGTGCAGCGCGAGCGACGCAACGCATTTTCAAAATCTGAACGCGGGGCTGGGTTCGCTGACGGAAGTTGTGAGCCTGGCGCAGGTGGTTTCGTCGCCCTACACGCTGCTGGCGGGGCTCGGCGTAAATGGCGCGGCCGGCGTGAAGAGCACAACCGGGGCGCAGGCGCAGTGGCCGCAGATTCTGGGAGGAGAAGGCGGGGTGGTGGCGATCGACCCGGTCAACAGCACGAACTGGTATGTCAACAACCAGGCCGGCGTGTCGATTCACAAGTGTGCGCAGACGGGTGACTGCACCCCCGCGGCCTTTGGCTCGGATCCGGTGGTGAGTGATGCGGATGTGAGCGGCGACGGGTACGCGATGACGGAGCCGGCGCCGTTTTTGGTGGATCCGCTTGACTCCTCGAACTTGCTGGTGGGGACATGCCGGGTGTGGCGCGGGCCGGCCGATGGCAGTGCGTGGAGCGGCACGAACGCGATCAGCCCGTTTCTGGATGGAGTTTCAGGAAGCAGCGCGTGCAGCGGTGACGCGCTGATTCGCACCATGGCCGCGATGGCGCTGACGCCGGGAAGCGAAGTGATCTACGCGGGCATGTATGGATCAGCAGATGGCGGTGCCACGCGCGGAGGCCATGTGATGAGGGCAACGCTCACACTGGGCTCGGGGTCGATGCCGGTGTGGAGCGATCTCACGTTTAATCCGGTCACCAACGATACGCTGGGCATGAATGCGTGGGGTCTCGATATCTCGGGCATCACGATTGATACGCACGATGCAACCGGCAACACGGTCTACGTCACGGTCGAGGGATTTCCAAGCCCGACGCGCCAGATTCGCACGATCTAT
>JBATYG010000119.1:0-8272 GCA_049673945.1 Occallatibacter sp. | reverse complement strand
CAATTGGCCTCACGGCGTTCCTGCTGCCTTTGTGGATCGGCGGGCTGGCGTGGGACTGGATGCATTCCCGCTCCGCCGGGTCCATCTGGCTGCGTGCCGTCGGTTGTGCGCTCTCTGTCATCTTCGTGCCCACCGTCTTTGGATTGCTGCCTTGGCACTGGCACTGGCTGCACGCGCTCCCGGTGGAAGGTGTGATCGGTCGGCTCGCGGCCGGCACGCTCATCGTTTATTTAAATGTGCAGGGCGCATGGCTGGTCGCAGGCGTCCTGGCGCTCGCCGGGCTCTATCTTGCCTCCGCCATCAATTTTTGGACCATTAAGCAGATGGTCGAGGACCGCTGGATCCACCTGATCGCCATGAACGATCGCTGGCGCAACTGGCGTGAGGAGCGCGCCGAGCGCCACGCCGAACAGGAGGCGATCCGGGCCGAGCAGACGTCGCCAGGTCCGGATCAGCGACTGTTTTCAGGATCGATTGATGCTGCCACGCAGGAGGACCGGGAAGCGTCTCAGAAAAAGTCATTCAGTCTTGCGTCCCTCTTCCGCCGCCGCGAGCGGCCCGTCGAGTCGGACCCTGTCGACGAGATTCCGGCATTTCAGCGAGCCGCTGCCCAGCCGGCAGAAACTCGGGTTCCGGTCACACCGATTCGCCGCGCCAACATATGGGAGCAGTCAGAAACTGTTCCGGCGCCTTCCGCGGTCAGGCCCGCGCCCGTTCCGGTTCCTACAGCACCAGCACCGGCTCCGCGTCCCGTCGAGATCAAACCCGCGCGTGCTTTGCCAAATCCACCCGCTTCGGCCCCTTTTGCTGAGGCTTCCGAATCCGCGCCGCAGGAGATTGCCATCCACGAGCGCGCCGATACCGATGTAAAAACTGTCACCGTGGCGCCGAAGCACGTCAACGGTTTCAAGCTGCCCGCGAGCACACTGCTCAATGCCGGCAGTGGCCCCCAGGCGGTGCGCGAGGACGAGTTACGCGAGGAAGCGAAGGTCCTGGTTGAAAAATGCGCGGAGTTCGATGTGCGCGGCCAGGTCGTGCAGATCAATCCCGGCCCGATGGTCACCACGTACGAGTTCAAGCCGGAAGCCGGCGTCAAGTACAGCCGCGTTACGGGACTTGCCGAAGACCTCTGCCTCGCCATGCGCGCGGAAAGCATCCTCATCGAGCGCATGGCCGGCAAGAGCACCGTCGGCATCCAGGTGCCGAACCATGAGCGCGAAACCATTCATCTCCGCGACGTTCTCGAGTCGGAGACATTTTCGCGGTCCAAATCGCGGCTCTCGCTGGCCATGGGTAAAGACATCAACGGCCGCATCGTCACCGCCGACCTCGCCTCCATGCCGCACGTGCTCATCGCCGGGTCCACTGGATCGGGTAAGTCGGTGGCCATCAACGCCATGATCATGAGCCTGCTCTTCCGCACCACGCCGGCACAGGTTCGCCTCATTCTCGTTGACCCCAAGCGCGTCGAACTCGGCATGTACGAGGGGATTCCGCACCTCTTCACGCCCATCATCACTGAGCCGAAGCTGGCCGCCAACGCGCTGCGCAATGCCGTGCGCGAGATGGAGCGTCGTCTCAAGCTGCTCGCCAGCCGCAGTGTGCGCAATATCGATCAGTACAACAAGCTGTTTGAGGGCGCGATGCCGTCGCTCTTCGATGACGGCGAGCCTGAAGAGCCGTTGCCGTACATCGTCATCATCATTGATGAGCTGGCTGACCTGATGATGCTCGATCGCTCCAACGTGGAAGAGTCGATTACCCGCCTGGCGCAGATGGCGCGTGCTGTCGGCATCCATCTTGTGCTGGCCACGCAGCGGCCAAGCGTCGATGTCATCACCGGCCTTATCAAGGCCAACGTGCCCACGCGCATCAGCTTCCGTCTCGCCACCAAAGTGGATTCCCGCACGATCATTGACACCAACGGCGCCGAGGCATTGCTGGGACGCGGCGACATGCTTTTTCTGCCGCCCGGCACCAGCCGCCTCCTGCGTATTCACGCGCCTTACGTTTCCGAAAAGGAAACCGCGGCCGTCGTCAATTTCTGGAAAGAACAGGGAGCTGCCCAGTATGCCGAAGGCTTCCTCGATTCGCCGAAGGAAGAGCGCACAAACCTCGAAGGCTCGAATGGCGATAGCGACGATGAGGATCCCATGTTCGACGATGCCGTGCGGCTTGTCTTCGAGTTCGGCAAAGCGTCAACTTCACTGTTGCAACGCAGGCTGCGGATCGGCTACGGCCGTGCCGCTCATCTGATCGACCTGATGGAGCGGGATGGGCTCGTGGGCCCGGCAGATGGCTCTCGTCCCCGCGAGCTTCTCAAGGCGCCGGGCTGGCTCCATGAGGTTTCGGTAATGGAAGAGTAGCGCCGGGAACGGGCATTTACCCCGCGAAACAGCTTCGCGGACCCCCACCGGCCGGAAAGAATAGCCTGTGCTCGACATCGGCGCTCATCGCGATCTCCCTACCGTGCTGCTGATCGACGACGACATGATCAGCAGGGAGGTGGTCGCAACCATTCTCACCCTGAATGGGTATACGCTGCACACCGCCCACGATGGCGAAACCGCCCTCATCTTGCTCGATGGAGGCATCTGTGCTCCGCACGTGATTCTGGCTGACGTTCAGATGGAAGGGCTCAGTGGTCTTGCTCTGGTAAAGGAACTGCGCGAGCGGTCAAAAGCCATGATTTTCACAATCAGCGGAAGCGAGCCCCCGGCTGACCTGAGAGCTTCCGTGGATGGCTTTCTTCTAAAGCCGTTTGGCTTCGAGGCGTTACAGAAGTTACTCGACGAACCCGCCCAAAAACCGGTAGAAAGCTTCGTAGCTCCTGATGTGCCGGTCATCAGCTCGGAAACCCTCTCACAGTTTCGGCAGATGATGCCGGAATCGGCTGTCCGCGATATCTACAAAGCTGTCCTGGCCGACCTGGAGAAGCGGCTTTCTGGCCTGGAAACGGCAATTGCCGCCGGCGATGCACGGGAAGTGCGGCGAATAGGGCACACCGTCAAGGGTGGCTGCGGCATGGCAGGTGTTATGCAGGCTTCGCGCCTTGGCGCGCTGCTTGAGGCCGAGGGTGACCGGTTGAGTAACGCCGGCGCGATCCTGGTGGAATTGAAGGCGGCTGCCGAAAGCCTGAAGCGTAAGCTTGGGGTAGAATTTCCGGCATAGTTACATTAGCTTTCTTTTCTGATTTGGCCGAGGGCCCGGACAGGCCCGATTCGTGTAGAGTTGTTGGTAACACTGCATTACATACTGAACAACGGAGGTTAGCCGCTCGAGTGGAAGGATTGACACGAATCATATTGGCGGACGACCATCCTGTAGTTCGTATCGGCGTACGCAACATGCTCACCGCAGAAGAGGGTTTCGACGTCATCGGCGAGGCTGAAGACGGCGACGAGGCGATTACCCAGACTCTCGAACTGCAACCGGATATTCTCCTGCTGGACGTTGCCATGCCCCGTCTGCCCGGGCTTGAGGCCATGCGGGCCATCATGAAGGGTTCGCCTTCGGTCAAGATTCTGCTGCTGACCTCGACCATTACCACCCAGCAGATCATCGAGGCGCTGCACATCGGTGCCCGCGGAATCGTTCTCAAAGACGCCCTCGCCGGCCACCTGAAGACCGCGATCCGCACTGTCTGCTCGGGCGATTACTGGATCGGCGGCAAGCGCGTCGTCAACCTGGTCTCGGCCCTGCATGACCTGATGCAGCAGGCTGCGCCTCCGCAGCAGAAGACCTACGGCCTTACCCCCCGCGAACTCGAAGTGGTTGGCTGCATCGTTGAAGGCTGCAGCAATCGCGACATCGCCAAGCAGTTTTCGCTGAGTGAAGAGACCGTGAAGCGCCATCTGTCGAATATTTTCGATAAGACCGGCGTCTCAACCCGTCTTGAACTGGCGCTCTTTGCGATCGCCCATCATCTGGTCACGCCCCAGTAGCCCCAAGGGTCCCCCACTTTCCTCTGGTCAGTCTCTCAAGCGCCTCTGTCGCGCTAGAACCCGCGCACGTGCAGATAATAAACGGCGGCGGATGCCAGCAGGCAGTAGATGCCGAAGAGATACCACCGGCCGCTTTCGAGCCAGTTGCTCAGCCATTTCAACGCCGCCAGGCCAGCGGCAAACGAGAAGGCTGCTCCGATCAGGCTCATCCCCAGCGAGCCACGTAGCTCGACGGAGTTTCCATGTGCCGCCTTCAGCATACGCATGAACTCCATTGCCACGACGACAGGCGTCAACACCACAGCGAGGGCAAAGCTGAAGCGTTCTGCCGCTTCCTTTGCCGCGCCCACGAGCATTCCGGCGGAGATTGTGGAGCCTGACCGCGAAAATCCGCGGAAGGGAAGCGCCAGTCCCTGTACAATTCCCATCCACCCGGCCTGTCTGAAGCTCAGTGTCTCGCTCGCGCCGCCTTTCAGCGCCAATTCGGAGGGATGACGCTTCTCGAGGAGGCCGGCGATGAGGATCAGCACGCCGACGGCCGCGAGCGCCGGGGCGATCAGGTCCAGGCGGCTGAAGAGCTGTTCGATTTCCGTATTCGTTGCGCCCCGAAAGAGGGTCTTCTCGATCAACTTCTTGAGCAACTCGCCCACGACGCCCGTGAGGACTGTCGCCCATATCACAAGGCCCGCAACCTGCCGGAAAGCAGGCCAGCTCGCAAAATAAGTCTTCTTCCAGACCTTCCAGAAGTAGACGATCACAGCGAACATCGTCCCGGTGTGCAGCATCACTAGCAGCAGCGTCATCTGTGGCGATGAGGGGTCAAGCCCCATCAGTTTTTCGGCCACAACCACGTGAGCCGAGCTTGAAACCGGAAGCAGTTCAGCCAGCCCCTGGATGATTGCCAGGACCACGACCTCGAGGATTGTCATGCCTGTTCAGTGTAACCGTGAACTTCTCGAGCAGCGCCGGAATGATTGCTCAGCGCCGGAATGCTTGCTCAGGCAAGAAACTGCTGCTCCAGTCGCGCGAGCAGATTCTCCGTGCCATCACAGACGCCGGAGTGTACCGGCGACGGCTGAATGACCGTGCTGCGCGGCGAAACCAGCCAGTGAAAGCGCTCGCGCTGTGAGAGCTGCGCGATCGGGCCGGCGGCCGGATCGCCCTCGCAGATACGCGCGACGGCCTTCAGGTGTTCGTCGATCAGATCGATGTCCACGTCGGGCCAAAGCGCCTTCAGGCGCATGCGGTCGAAGCGAATGCGGGCGGCGAGGTAGCGCTTTTCGAGGCAAAGCACCACGATCCCGGCGTTCACAAACTCCTGCCGTTCCACCCGCGGCACCACGCGCAGGATCGCATAATCAAACGAGGCTTGAGCGGGCACGGATCGCCTCCTCTTCAAAGATCTTGGATACCTCAAGCCGCCTGACAAAAAAATCCAGATACTCGCTTCGCCTTTGCGATGCGCTCAATCCGCCTGGCACGGCTTCGAGCCAGGCATCCGGCACCTCTGCGATGATCTCCGACAGAATGGGGCGTGTCAGCCTCTCGCGCGCCACTCGCCCGGCGGCTTCAACGTCAGAAGCCAATGGCAGCAGGACGTGATGCTTGATTTCGGAAAACGGAGACGCGATCTTCCTGTGCATCGTCGGCCAGTCATGGTGAAAGAAAAGCGCAGCGCCGTGATCGATGAGGTAGAGCTTGCGATGCCACAGTAGCAGGTTCGCATTCTTCGGCGTGCGGTCCACGTTCTGTGTGAAGGCATCGAACCACACCGTCAATGAAGCTTCGTCCTGCGCCACGGTATCGCGAGCAGCCGGATCGAAGGTGACTGAACCGGGCAGATAGTCGAGCGCGAGGTTCAACCCCGCGCTGGCCTTCAATAGCTGTCGAATTTCGTAGTCCGGCTCGTTGCGGGCCAGAGCGGCGTCAACGTCGATCAGGATGATCTCGGGCACGCGCAGGCCGAGCACACGCGCTGTTTCGCCGGCAATCAATTCGGCAATGAGGGCGAGAACTCCCTGTCCTGCTCCTCGGAATTTCACCACGTAGAGCCCGAAATCATCGGCCTCCACAATCGCAGGCAGCGATCCACCCTCACGCAGAGGGAGAACATAGCGCGTCGCGTTGGCCGTTCGCAGCATCGAAAAACCAGTGTAACCGGCTTCCATTGTGGTCATTCAGGTAATGCCTGCCATCGGCATGAGCAACAGACGCCGGCGTTCGCGCCATTCTTCGTTAGGATAGGATCATGCGTCTAGAGGGCAAGCTTGTTTTTGTAACGGGAGCCAGCGCCGGCATCGGTGCCGCCACTGCGTTGGCCTTTGCGGCAGAAGGTGCGCGGCTACTGCTTGCCGCGCGGCGCGCTGCCAAACTGGCCGAGGTTGCTGCGCGCGCGCTTGAGGCCGGGGCAAAGGCCGTCCATTCCATTGAACTGGACGTGCGCGATCGGCATGCGGTGCAGCGGGCGATCGACGAATTGCCGCCGGAATGGGCAGCGATCGAAATCCTGGTCAACAATGCCGGCTTGAGCCGCGGCTTCGACAGACTCTACATGGGGAACATCGAGGACTGGGAAGAGATGATCGACACCAACGTCAAGGGTCTGCTCTACGTCACCAGGGCGGTTGTCCCCGGCATGGTCGTGCGCGGCCAGGGGCACATTATCAATCTTGGATCGACGGCCGGCGAGATCACTTATCCCAATGGCGCCGTTTATTGCGCAACCAAGGCCGCCGAACGAGCGATTAATGACGGTTTGCGACAGGATGTTCTGGGAACGCCGGTCCGCGTCACCAGTGTCGATCCCGGCATGGTGCAAACTGACTTCAGCCTGGTGCGCTTCCGCGGAGACGAGGACCGCGCCAACAAAGTCTACAAGGGCGTGAAACCGCTCACCGCGGACGACGTAGCCGAGGTGATCGTCTGGGCGGCTGGCCGCCCCGCGCACGTAAACATCGCGCGCGTCGTGATGACACCGGTGCAGCAGGCAAACTCGCTTCTCTTCCACCGCGAAAGCTAACCGCGGCCCGCATCTGCCCAGCCCGGCCTAGCCCAATGCGGCGATCTGCTCTTCAATGTGCTTGAGAGCCGATTCGAGCGCCGATCGGCGCGCCGGGCTCGACGTGCGCTGCGAGAGGATGTTCTCTCGTTGCAGGTTGAGCTCCTGCTTGCGGCGGGCATTCTGCGCTTTCTTTTGTTCTGCAAGCCTGCGCTGTTCTTCCGAACCCGCTGTACGTGCAAACCCGACCTCCGCCTGCTGCGAGGCAGTCGCCATCTGTTCCTCCACTGATTTACTTTCCCATCCACGGGCCATATCTTCATTCTAACGGGACATTGTTCACGAGTGTTTGCTTTTGACGCCAGGGCCAGCCCGGAGGACAAAAATGCACGTCTGGCAGATCGCTTCGTTTGGCATTGATTCGTTGGAGCTTGTGGAACGGCCAGACCTGCAGCCCGGGCCCGGCGAGGTGCTGGTAAGAATTCGTGCGGTCTCTCTCAATTACCGCGACCTCATGGTTGTAACAGGACGTTATAACCCCAAAATGCACCTTCCGCGCGTCCCATGTTCAGATGGGGCCGGAGAAATCATGGCCGTGGGTCCCGGCGTCTCCGGGTGGAAGTTGGGAGATCGCGTCGCCGGCATCTTCATGCAGAACTGGCTCGACGGCTCTCCCACGCGCGACAGGGTCAAAGGCGCTCTCGGTGGCGATATCGATGGAACCTTGGCGGAACACATCGTGCTCAAAGCGACCGGCCTGGTCGCGATTCCGTCGCACCTCAGCTTTGAAGAAGCTGCCACCCTGCCCTGCGCGGCCGTTACCGCATGGAATGCTCTGGCGTCGGCGAGCCTCAAGCCGGGGGCAAACGTGTTGATCCAGGGGACCGGCGGAGTGTCAACCTTCGCTCTGCAGTTCGCGCGCATGATGGGGGTCCGCGTTCTCGGCATCTCCGGCAGCGATGAAAAGCTCGAGCGGGCCCGTGCTCTGGGTCTTGATGCAGGCCTCAATTACCGCAAGACCCCGCAATGGGATCGCTGGGTGATGGAGCAGACCGGCGGCGACGGCGTCGATCTTGTGGTGGAAGTAGGAGGCGTCGGCACCCTTCCGCTATCGCTGCGCGCGGTTCGCATGGCCGGAACAATTGCGCAAATCGGGGTGCTCGCCGGCCGCGCTGAAGATCTGCCTCTCCCCCTCATCTTCCACAAGCAATTGCGCATTCGGGGGATCTACGTTGGATCGCGTCGGGATTTCGAGGAAATGAACAAGGCCATCTCGCTTGCGACGATGCGGCCGATCTTCGAGTCATTTCCCAGGTCGGGCACGCGGGAA
>JBATYG010000118.1:0-6301 GCA_049673945.1 Occallatibacter sp. | reverse complement strand
ATGGATGCATCAACGCAGCCTGTGTGCCTGGTAACGCTCAAGGGCGAGGGCTTGAACGAGACGCACCTCAAGGATCTGGCGCAGTTCCAGGTGCGCAACCAGATCTCGAACGTGCAGGGCGCATCTGTGCCGCAGCCCTACGGCGGAACCTACCGGCAGATTCAGATCTACGTCGATCCGATGAAGCTGGAAGCGCGGAACCTGAGCCTGAATGACGTCGTGAGCGCGGTTAACTCGTCGAATTTAATTTTGCCGGCCGGCGACGTCCGCATCGGCAGCAAGGACTTCAACATATACGCCAACAGCCAGTTCCCCGACGCGGACTCGATGAACCAGATGCCGCTGAAGTCCGTGGGCAATTCGTCGGTGCTGGTGGGCGATATCGGCAAGGCTGTCGATTCGGGCGCGCTGCAGTACAACATTGTGCGTATCGATGGGCAGCGATCGGTGTACGTGCCGATTTTCAAACAGGGCGGCGACTCAAACACGATCGCGATCGTGAACGGCATCAAGGCCGCAGTCAAGAAGCTGGTCGACATTCCCGACTCGCTGAAGACAGCGGTGGTCTTCGATCAATCGGTCTTTGTAAAGCTGGCGATCAGCAACGTGACGAGAGAGGCTCTGATCGGGTTGGCCCTGACGGGTTTGATGATCCTGATCTTTCTTGGCAGCCCGCGCGCCACGGTGGCCGTACTGCTGGCTGTCCCCCTGTCGATGCTGGTGTGCCTCCTGATCACCAACTATATGGGCGGATCAATCAACACGATGATCCTCGGTGGCCTGGCGCTGGTCTTTTCGCGGTTGATCGATAACGGCGTCATTGTGCTTGAAAACATCTTCCGGCACATGGAAGAAGGCGAATCGCCCGTGGCCGCATCGGAGAAGGGCGGCATGGAAGTATCGATGGCCGTGCTGGCAGCGACCTTTACGACCGCGATTGTTTTCTTTCCGGTGACGTTTTTCAGCGGCGTGAGCAAGTACCTCTTCACACCGCTGGCGCTGGGCGTTGTGCTCTCGATCTTTGCGTCGTACTTTTTTGCGATGACGGTCGTGCCGCTCTACTGCTCGAAGTTCATCAGCTTAGTGGATGACGCAGAGGAAGGACACGCGCGCCACCAGGGATTTTTCACGCGCTTTGAGCGCTGGTTCAACGCGAAGTTTCAGGCGCTGCTGAGCTGGTATGAGAAGCAGGCCAAGCGCACGCTGCAGCGCCCGGGGGTAACGACGGCAGTGATTCTGGTCGGCATCGTTCTTATCGTTGCCGGGCTGAGTCCCTTTCTGGGGCGGGCGTACTTTCCACGAACGGATCCGGGGCAGTTTGTGATTAACGTGCGCATGCCGAGCGGCACGCGGCTTGAAGTGAGCAACGACTACATCGCAAAGGTCGAAGCCGTTATCCGCAAGGTGGTTCCGAAGAAAGACCTGGGCATGATCGTTTCGAATATCGGCGTCTATCCCGATCTTTCGGCAATATATACCACCAATGCGTCGATGGATACGGCGTTTGTGCAGACGAGCTTGAAGGAGGGGGCCAGCAGCTACGAGTACATGAACCGCGTGCAGAAGGAGGTATCGCGCGAGCTGCCTGAACTCTCTGCCTACTATCACACGGGCGGCCTGGTGGACTCGGTCATCAACCAGGGACTGCCCGCACCGATTGATATTCAGATCCAGGGCAAGGACATGGAAGCGTCGTATCAACTGGCGCGCCAGCTCTCGGGCAAGATCGAAACGCTGCCGAATGTCAGCGGCGTTTACATTCCGCAGGACCTGGATTACCCCGGGCTGGCGCTGAACATCGATCGCGAGCGCGCAAGCCTGATCGGCATCTCGGCCAAGCAGGTGGTTGATGACGTGATCACAGCGTTGACCTCGGACGGCATGGTGGCCCCGAGTTACTGGATCGATCCGAAGAGTGGAAACAACTACCTTGTGACGGTGCAGTATGACAATCACTGGATCAATAACATGTCGATGGAGGACCTTCAAAACATTCCGCTGCGCGGCGTGCGGCCGGCCGGCTACAGCCCACTGCAGGATGGCGGACAGGCGACACCGGCGTCGATGCAGCTTTTTCGCGGAGATCATGATTCAGGCTACGTGCCACTTGGCGAAGTGGCTTCGATCCAAAGGATCAACACGCCAACAGAAGTGGACCACCACCAGATTCGCCGCGTGATCGATATCTACGTAGCCACCAAGGGTGAAGCGCTGCAAAAGGTGGGCGCGCAGGTCAATCGGCTGCTGAACGAGACTCCGCACGACCGCAACACGGCGATCAATGTGCGCGGCGCGGTGGTGAACATGAACACGTCGTTTCGTGAGTTTGGCGTGGGCCTGATTCTTGCCGTGCTACTGGTGTACCTGATCCTGATGGCCCAATTCCGATCGTTCATCGATCCGTTCATCATTCTGATGGCGATTCCCCCGGGACTGGCCGGCGTGGTGATCATTCTGCTGGTCACGGGCAGCACGCTGAACATCATGTCGCTGATGGGCGTGATCATGATGACGGGCATCGTGGTCTCAAACAGCATCTTGATCGTCGAGTTCGCCGGCATCCTGCACCAGCGCGGCCTGCCCCTGCTTGAGGCCACGGTCGAAGCGTGCAAGGTGAGATTGCGGCCGATCCTGATGACCTCACTGGCGACGCTGCTGGGCATGATTCCCATGGCTCTTGGCGCCGAGGCGGGCAGCGAGCAATACGCGCCGCTGGCTCGCGCCGTGATCGGCGGGCTGGGAGTGTCGGTAATCGTCACCGTTTTTCTGGTGCCGGCGGTGTACCTGGTGATTCACGGACGACATGACCACGCTGCCGCAGTAGTGGAGGAGTAAACGATGATACGACAAAAGCTATTTGCCTCCGCTGTGACGATCCTGTTGGTTACTCTGGCTGTGCCGGCCGGCGGCACAGCACGACAGGCACCGCAGCCCGCGCCTGCCCTGCCCCGTCTGACGGTGACGGAGGCGGAGCAACTCGCGATTCGTAACAATCCACGCATCAGCGTGGCGCGCCTGCTGGCGCTGGCTCAGGCGCAAGTGACGCGCGAGGTGCGGTCTGCCGAGATGCCGACTGCGTCAGCGAATCTGACGGCCGTGGGCGCACACGACGGATCGCGCATCACTGCCGGCGCGTTGAACAATCCGATTGTTTATAACCGCGCCGCCGGTGGCCTGACGGTGAGCCAGTTGATCACGGACTTCGGGCGTACGCACAATCTTGTGCTCAGCGCAAAATCGAACGAGAAGGCGCAGCTCGAAGACGAGCGGGCAACCGAAATGGAGATCACGCTCACCGCCGACCAGGCTTTCTACCAGGCGCTGAGCGCGCAGGCAGTGCTGAAGGTCGCACAACAGACCGTGGCGCAGCGGCAGGATACGGCCGACGAGGTGAGCGCCCTGGCCCACCAGAAACTGCGCTCGGACCTGGATGAGAGCCTGGCCGCCGTGCAACTGTCGCAGGCCAAGCTGCTGCTGGTGGATGCGCAGAACGAAGCGCAGGATGCGATGGCGAGCCTGAATGCAGTGCTGGGTTCGGAGACCGATGTGCAGTACACGCTGGTGGATGAGACGAGCCGCACGCCCGCGCCCGCTCCCCAGGACCCGGAGACGATGGTGCAACTGGCTTTCAGTCAGCGCCCTGACCTTGCCGCGCTCAACGATACTTCGTTTGCGTCGAGACAGTACAGCAAGGCGGAACGGGATCTCTGGATGCCGACGGTTTCCGCGCTTGCGGCGGGCGGCGGCACGCCGGTGCGAGCCGATCAGATTCCGTCGTCGTGGTATGGAGCGGCGGGCGCGAATATCAACATCCCCGTGTTCAACGGCTTCCTGTTCAACGCGCGTGCGCAGGAAGCGAAATTGCGCGCCGACGCGGCCAATGAACAGGTGCGCAATATGCGCGAGGAGATTGCGCGGGACGTACGCACCGGAGTGTTGCACGCCCAGGCGGCTTTCCAGCGCATCGGCGTGACCGAGGAGATGCTGAAGCAGTCAAACCTGGCGCTGGACCTGGCGCAGGCGCGCTACAAGCTGGGCCTAAGCGGCATTGTGGAGCTTAGCCAGGCGCAGCTTGCGCAGACCGAGGCGGAGATTGCCTACGCGAATGCACGCTACTCCTACCAGACGGCGCTTGCCGAGGTGAGATTCCAGACGGGGCAGTGAGCCATTTGGTGCCTGCCCCCGGCACTCACTACAATGGCTAAGCTTGCAATTTCACCCAGGATGATCATATGAAGCGCTTCGAATGGATCCTTCTACTCGTAGCAGTAGCTCCCACTCTCTTGTTGGCCAGTCCAAGAAAAATGACCGTGGCTCAATTGCAGGATGTGCTCACAGGCCTGCACAACTCTCAGAAGAGCGACGAACAGGTCGCCAACGAGATGAAACAGATCGAGCTGACCGAAGAACTGACCCCCGCTGCCATGAACAGTATGGTCAACCTCGTCAATGGACCGCTCTCCACCGAGCAGATGTACGTGCTTGAGGCGCGCAGTGCCATGCTCGCTCCGCCTGACACCGACCTTCCTAAAGCCGCTCCTCCCGACGCCACTGCCCAGCATGCCATGCTTGCCAAGGCCCAGGACTATGCCGACAAAACCTACCCTCAGTTACCTCCATTCACCGTTACTCGTCTCGTCGCCCGCTTCCAGGATGGCGCTGAGACCATCCAGTCTTATAGTGGCGCCAACGTCAAGGTCGTCAATGACAGCGACCCTCTCTCGGAGCAGATCCGCCTGTACGTCCGCCTCATGAACACCCATACTGATACGGTCGAGATCGACAACGGTATCGAAAAGCCAGGCGGCAAAGACACTACTCAATGGGGACGCAACGGCTTCGTCAACTCGATGCTCCCATTCCTCCCGCTCAATCTCTTCACAAATGAAGCCGTCTCCTCCGGCAGCCCAAGATTCCTCCGCTGGGAAACCATCAACGGCCACCAGACCGCTGTCTTTGCCTTCGCCGTCGATAAGAAAAAATCTCACTACACCATCGACTATTGCTGTTTCCCCGACACTTCAAGTGTCGGCGGCGCCCTCTACGGTGGCCGCAAGGGATCGAGCCCCAGCACCGCCGCCTCCAACGACAACCTTAGCGCCAGCCCTTTCGCGCATCCGGCGGGCAATGGCAACCTTTCCAACGTGTCCAACTGGACACCATTCAAAGCCAAGTCCGGTTATCACGGCGAGTTATTCCTCGACCCTGATTCCGGCGTCGTCCTCCGTACCATCCTCCAGGCCGAGTTCAAACCTTCGGACTTCATCCACTCCGAGAACATTCGCACCGACTACGCCCCTATGCCGATCGGTGGCAAGAGCCTTTACGTCCCCGTGCGTTCCTTTACCATCGCCGAAATCGTCCCGAACGGCGATTCCTTCGCAACCCACTATTCCGTCCGCCATCAGTTCATCACGCAGGACTACAAGGACTTCGAGGCGGCTGGCGCCACTACCGCCCAGAAGTAGATCTATCGACAACTGCGAGCCTTGCCCTCGCTGAACAAAATTCCAAAGTGACGAGGCCGCCGCCAGCGGCCCCGTCTACTGAGATCGCGAAAAGGCTCGGCGGCAAGGCTGCAAGTGTAAGGAACCGCTCGACTTGAGCTCACGGCTCAGGAGCTCGATCGATTAAAATTACAAAAAAGAGACATCTAATCAGTCTTTTGCCCACTATACTGTCTCGCATGAGAAGCAGCGGCCCTCGCGTCGGTCCGTTCAGGCCTCTAAGGATTCTTTGCCTGGCTGTACTCGCGTCCATATCGCTTGCCGTTGCTGTTCCTCAATCGCAGGTAGGGAATGGGTTGCCCTATCCACCGCCCGAGCCGGGAATGCCCCCGATGAATCAAACTGCGAATCCAACAGCCGACGCCAACCGCCTCATGGAAGATTCGTTCAAGCACCAGGACCATACCAGGGAGATCGAATCGTTTAATGTGAAGCGCCAAAGCAATATGACTTCGGACATGGCGAGATTGATTGAGCTGGCCCATCAGTTGAAGATTGAGACGGATCAGGGCGCGCCAGGAACCTTTCCGGAACTGCGGATCCAGCAGGCTGAGCAGATTGAGAAGTTGGCGCATAGCATTCAACACAAGATGAAAGCGTCCGAATAGCTGTCCCGCCAGACCTCGGTGCGCCGGACGCGAGGTGCACGTATGCGATTTTCTGAAGATCGATCCGATGAATTCAGTCGCGACACAGGGCTTTACTCACAGTCTTCAGTGCGTAGTTATCTTTGGTTGGCTATCCTCATCTTCAGCTCGATTTCACAAACTGCGGCTCAGCGGCCCGCTCAGGAC
>JBATYG010000117.1:0-3521 GCA_049673945.1 Occallatibacter sp. | reverse complement strand
GCGCTGGAGATGCGAAACAGTTCCTTCGAGTTCGGCAATGCGTTGATTCGTAGATTCCGCCATGGTTTTATTGTACGCCCGAGTGTGTCACGTATCCTTGTTCACGGCGCTGCAAGTGGCCGGATATGCAGGGGTTGAGATGAGGAAATCGTGACGAAAGCGGGCAGAAAATCAAGGGTTTCGCAAGAAAGAGAGTCCTGCGCGGGGCGAAAAAACGGGGAAAGCGCGGGACGCTTCCCCGTCAGCCAATGGAGACTTTTCCGGAGGCGAGATTATAGACTCCCGAGTCTACTTTGAGGCTGCCGGCCTTGATGGCTTCCTTGATGACGGGTGATGAGGTGCGGAGCAGGTCGGCCTGGATGCGCGTATTGGCGAGGATGGCGGCGTCAAGGTCGCCCGCCGACTGATCGACAGCGCGGCGGAGATGAAAATAGAGGGCGCTGATCTGGCCGGGGACGGCATCGGCTTTCATTGCGGCTTTGACGGCTCCGCAGCTCGCATGGCCGAGAACGAGGAGACATTTCACGCCGAGGACGGCGACGCCGTATTCGAGACTGGCGATGATTGCAGAGGAAGCGATATTGCCGGCGACGCGGGCGACGAAGATGTGGCCGATGGTTTGGTCGAAGATGAGCTCGACGGGAACGCGGGAGTCGGCGCACGCGAGCACGGCGGCGAAGGGCTCCTGTTTGTCGACGGTGTGGCTTTTGAGGATATCGAGATCGGCCTGGATGGAGGTGAGCTGATTAGCGGCGAAACGGGCGTTGCCGTTGATGAGCTCCTGAAGGGCCTGATCGGGCGAGAGGGAGGACTGGGCGGAGGCGCGGGGAGCGGCGAGCTCAAGCGCTGCGGGTGCGGCTGCAGCGATGACAGCGGTGGAGAGGGCATTGCGGAGGAAACGGCGTCTGCCGGGATCGTGGCTGGTGAAGTGATCGCACATGGGTGTGTCGCTCCGTAAAAGGATGTGGCCCAGTGGTGAGGCAATTGTCCCATGAGAAGACGGTTGGAGCGCCTGTCAGTTCTGACAGTGTGGAAGGCGCCGAGCAGGCTGTATAAGAGAGGCGTGCTCGGGAAGCTGAGTCGCAGGGAGGCGCTGCGCATTGCCGCGGGCGCCACAGTGGCGAGAACGCTGAACCTGTCTGCGTGGGCAGGCGAGACGCGGGAAAGTGCGCGCTGGCCGGGACCCGCGGAGACGAGGGCGACGGCGCGGGAAGCGTATGTCTATGCGTTTCCGATTGTGCAGAGCTACCGGACGATCTACGCGCTGGCGCTCGACCGGGATGGAAAGCAATACCAGGGACCGCCGAACGAGGTGCACAGCGCGGCGCGCGTCCTTACGCCGGCGGATACGGCGACTGTGCTGCCAAACCTGGATATGCAGACCTCTTTCCTGATGCTGGATCTGCGGGCGGAGCCGCTGGTGGTGACCCTGCCGACGATCGAAAAGAACCGCTACTACTCCCTGCACCTGATGGACTTGTACGGGAACGATGTGGACCATGCGGGGACCCGCGAGGATGGGAACCGCGGCGGGAATTTTCTGATTGCGGGGCCAGGCTGGCGCGAAGAAAAGCCGGCGGGCATACGGCGGGTGCTTCCGGTTGCAACCGAGCTTGGATTCGCGACGTTTCGAACGCAACTCTTCAACGAAGCGGATCTGGATAAGGTGAGGGAGATTCAGGCGGGATACACCGCGCAGCCGCTCAGCGAGTTTCTGAGAAAGACAGCACCGGAGGCGCCGCCAGAGATCGTGTATCCGTCAATGCGAGGCGAAATGTCGGGCGGCGAGGCAGCAGCAGGCCCGGAGTTCTGGAAACGCGCGAATTTCCTACTGCAATTTTGCCCTGCGGGGCCGGCGGAGGCGGAGCTTCGCGTGCAGTTCGAGAGGATTGGCGTAAAGGCCGGGGCGCCGTGGCCGCCGCGGGGCATGCCGCAGGATGCGGCACGTGCAGTCGAAGAGGCGGGCAGGCAGGCGCACGAGGACCTGGAAGCAGCGGCGGCGAAACTCAAGACAAAGGCGGGATGGCCGGGCGCGACGGAAGAGGGTATGGGGCGGTACTGGGAACGTGCGCTCGGCGCGATGGCTGGAGGCTACGGGACTCCACGGGTTGAGGAGCTAGATTGTCTCTGCCGGCAGGATGGATTTGGTGAGCCGCTGGACGCGACCAAGGTCAATTACACTCTGACATTTGCGCAAGGCAAGCTGCCGCCGGTAAAGGCGTTCTGGTCGCTGACGATGTATGACGCGAAGTCGCGTCTGCTGGTAGATAACGCGCTTAACCGCTACGTGATCAACTCGGCGATGCTGCCTGTGCTCAAGAAGAACGCGGAGGGCGGAATCACGCTGTATCTGCGGCACGACTCCCCCGGAGAGGGTCGCGAGTCTAATTGGCTGCCGGCACCGAATGGAGCGATGGATGTGGTGCTGAGGATGTATCTGCCGGAGGAGGCAGCGCTCGATGGGGAATGGGCGGCGCCGATGTTAGAGAAGGAAAGCGACAGGGAAGAGCAAAAGGAAAGGAAGCCGCTACATCCTGCCACACACACGCGTGTGCATGAGGCCGAGGAGGGGGTAGGAGCCTTCGTCAAAGCAAGGGCATCCTGCCGCTCCTGCGGCTGACGTGAAGACAAACCTCGCCCCGCCGCTTCTTGATCCCTGGTCTTGATCCCTGATCCCTGATCGAGGACCACTGCAGCTATCCCCGCTGACGCTCCGCCACCTTGGCCAGCGCAATCGACAACGCAGCACCGCCCAGCGTCTTCACCAGCGTCGGGTGCTGTGCATAGAACGAACTAGCCCTGTCGATAATCGAGGGGTCCGCGTTCTGGGCATGGGCCGCAAGCTGCTGCACCTGCTCTGGTGAAACCTGCGCCGCCTGCTGCGGGGTAACCTGGCCGCCGCCCAGCAGCGATGACAGCGCGCCGCCTCCCGCCACACTCGCCAGCACGCCGGGACCCACCGAGCTGATCAGTTGATTCAGCATCGCAGCCTTCTGGTCGCCATTCGATTGCCCGAAGAGGCCCCCGACCATCTGCCCAAAAGCCGGCGTCTGGTTCGATCGAAACGCCGCGGCAATCCCATCGGCAAGCGAGCTCTGCGGCGCCGCCTGCGCCACCTGGTCAAAGTGCTGGGCCACATTGCCCGGAACCTGCCCGGTACCACCCTCATACTGCTTTAGCACATCAGTAAGTGAATCCATCAAGCTCATACTTGAACCTCCTCGGCGTTGATAGCGTGCTCAACTCGGCATCGGCCCATGCTGCCCCGGGCTCGCACGAGTGAGATATTCTTATACGCCTTTTCCCTGCAAGCATGAACTGTCACTTCTGCCAGCCCGCAACCGGCCTCCTGTATACACTCTTTCCATGATCTTTACCCAGCGCCTGCGCGACCGCGTTCGAAGTGGTGAAATCACGGTGAGCGTGCGCATCTGGACTCGCCCTCACGTCCGCGTAGGCGCGCGCTACCGCATGGAGGAAGGCGAAATCGAAATCGACGCCATCGAACCCATCGGCCTGCC
>JBATYG010000116.1:0-2966 GCA_049673945.1 Occallatibacter sp. | reverse complement strand
ACCCGGCCTCGAAGCTGCGCTATGAAAAAACGCTCTCAAACATTCAGGAAGTGACGGCGCGCTCCGGTCGCGTGATTGCCATCGCCACTGAAGGCGACAAAACGATCGGCACCCTCGTCGAAAAGGTCATTCACATTCCGCCGGCCATCGAGCTGCTCGCGCCGCTCATCGAGATCGTGCCTTTGCAGCTGCTCGCCTACTACATCGCCGTGCGCCGCGGCTGCGACGGAGACCAGCCGCGCAACCTCGCCAAATCCGTAACGGTGGAGTAGCGCGCAACGCAAAAACGCAAGAACGGCCGGCTGGTTTCCCAGTCGACCGTTCGTGTTAGTGCGCGAGCTGCCTAGTAGAGCACCTTTAATCCGAACTGGATGATGCGCGGCTCGAAGGTGCCTGACACTGCGCCGCCGCCCGTTGGACTGCTCAGCGTGGACGCCGTCGAGAGCGTGCCCGAGAGACCGCTGGAGGGCAGGTAAAGGTTCGTGTGATTGAAGAGGTTGTAAATCTCTGTGCGAAACTGCACCTTCAGCCGCTCCACCGGCGTGCTGAAGCTCTTGTTCAGGTCGAGATCCACCTCATAGAACGCCGGCGTGCGCCCGGGGTTGCGCGACGAGTTGCCGAAAGGGCTCACCAAGTTCCCGTCACCGTCCTTCGTCGCAGGCAGCGTAAACGCAGCCCAGTTTACGTATTGGATGGTGCCGTTCGTCTGCCGCTGCTTGAGGCATGAGTGGCCCGAGTTGCAGAGAGTGGCCGGCTGGCCGCTCACGCGATTCGGGCGGTACTCATTGGCCCCGCGATACGTGGCCGAAATCTGCGGCGAAACCACGTTGGCCGCGTTCGGAGAATAGGTCAGGTTGAACGGCGTGCCCGCCTGCATCGTGTTGATGGCGCTGATCTGCCACCCGCCTAGAATTGCATCGACCACCTGATTGGCATTGCTCAGAAATTCCTTCCCGCGGCCGAAGGGAACCTCGTAGACGAGGCTGGTCACGTTTGAAAGCGGCAGGTTGTAGTCCGACTGCGCATAGTCGGCTGCAAGGTTGTTCGCGTCCTGTGGTGAAGGCGTGTTGCCCTCGAGCGATGCGCTCGCATTGTCCAGGGCGTGCGACCATGTGAACGAGTTGAGCAGCGTGAGCCCGGCAACCGAGCTTTGCTGGTAGCGCACCTGCAAAGCGTCAAAGCGAGAGTAACAACCCGTTATACGCCTCCGTGATGTCGCCGTAGTTCCAGGTTGTTCCCACATAGCCGCCCCACGTCGGGTGTGGCCGTACAAAGCCCGCGCCCGCGTTGGGATTCGTCGGGTTCGCAAGGCCGAGCGCAGGATTCCCCTGGTTAGCGTTCATGAAGCCCTGCAGGTCCAGGCCATGGTTCCCGATAAACGCGACGTCGAAGAGAATGTTTTTCGCAAGCGCCTTCTGCGCATCGAGAAAGTAGCTCTCGACATAGCTGTCTTTCGTGTGCCTGGGAATGTACGTGATGTTGTCGGTGCCGGGGCTGAAGGTCGTCGCCAGGCCATCGGGGAAACCCTGGTCCATGGTGCGGTAGCCGGCGGCAGAGGCGCTCGTGGGTTGCGTCACCGAAACAAACAGCGCGTTCGGCGCGTTGATGGCGAGAATGTCACCCGAGCCCGCGCGGGTGTAGTGCGCGTAGCTTATGCCGAAACCTCCGCGAATCACCATCGAGGGAAGCACTGAAGCTGCAAAGCCGACACGCGGCGCAAAATCGCCCAGCGCCGGATTCACCAGCGTCTTGCCGTAAACGCCACCCCCGCTATATGGAGAGATGAACTGGGTCTGCGTGTAACCCGGCGTGAGCGTTAACATCGATGCGGTTTCAGGAACAAAGTTCGAAACATTGTTGTGCTCTTCCGAGTAGGGCGCTCCGTATTCCCAACGCAGACCGAGGTTCAGCGTCAGCTTCGGCGTCACCTTCCAGTCGTCCTGCGCGTAGATGTTGTCCATTGACTGCAGCAGGTGCGCCTTGAAGTACGTCGCCAGCGCGTAGGCGCTGGGCGTGCCGAAGAGAAAATCAGCCCAGTAAGTATCGGCGGCCGCGGTTGTGTTGGCGCACGCGGTTCCGGCCGATGCCGGGCACACACTGTAGCCGCGCCCGTAGGTGAACGAGCCAAAGAGCGGATTCGAGTCCTGCACTTCCATCCACACGTGCTCGTACTCGTATCCAAATTTCAGCGAGTGCCGGCCTTTTGCCCACGAGAAGCTGATCTTGGGATCAAGCAGTGACGGATTCTGCCACTGGGGATTCGTGCTCTGGCGTCCAAAGCCGCTGAATCCTCCTGAGACGCCCATCGACGGCAAACCTCCGGCGACCGTACCATCCGTCGGCGGCCCCGGAATCACGATTGCGTTGTCTCCGATCGAGAGCGTGTACTTGCCGGCGCGCGTGCCCGACAGCCCAAGCCGCGCCTCGATCACCTTGTTTGTCCCGATCAGGCGCGTGTAGCCCGCCGCAACCTGCTGATCCAGCACCTTGATGCGTCCATTGGTCTGCCCATCGAGCGGCAGCGGCAACGTTGGATAGTTGATGCCCGTCTCTTTGCGGTCGCTGACACGCAGGAACCACGAGGAGTTCTGATTCTGCTGGTAGTCAAGGCGCAGGTCACCTTTGTCTGCGTTATCGGTAAACGGCGCATTGGTGGCGCAGTTGTTGGTATCAATGCCCGTGCTGGCGTTGATGCCCGGCGAACCCGCTGCAGCCACGCATTGCGACGGCAATTTGCTCCAGAAGCCGAGAATCTGCTTCGAGATCGGGCTGACGTCGGGCGAAGTTAGAATTGACGTTCCCTTTTTGTAGTACGTTCCCGGACTGAGCGGATCCTGAACGTCCACCGCGAGAATTCCGCTGATCTCATCCTGCGTGGGAACCGTCAGCACGACAGTAGGCGTGAGCGTCTGGCGGAAGCCTTCGTAATCAAGAAAGTAGAAAAGCTTGTTCTTGATAATTGGGCC
>JBATYG010000115.1:0-1589 GCA_049673945.1 Occallatibacter sp. | reverse complement strand
TCATATCGCCTTCGAGCACGCCCTCGAACGGCTGCGTCGTCTTCCACTCCGGTTGCTGCGGCGCAAGCTCGCGGACGCGCGCAATCACGAAGGCAAGCTGCGTATACATCGGCTGTTCCACCCACAGGGTGCCGTCGTTGTCGAAGGTGGCGATGCGCTCCGCCGGCGGAACAAACTCCGGCCCGCCCTCTTTCGTCACTTTCTCCACAAAAGCGACAATCGCCTTCTTCGGCGCAGTGTCGTTCCACGAGGGCAGGGGATCGGTCTGCGCGTGTGCTCCAGCCAGCCATACGGCAACGAACGCAGTGACCGTGCAGGCGCGCAGTAAGACGTTTCGCAATCGGTGCATCATCCCTCCGCCACTCATCGGGCTGATTGAATACCGGTTGTGGCGCTCGGACAACTGTCAGTTATGACAGGCCGAAGCTACGCGAGGCTGCCGCGCGCGCCCGCACAATCGCACGCGTCTCACTGCACTACCGTCCAGCACTTGTCGGGTCCCTTCCAACCGAGGTTGCTATCTACGGCGCCTCCGTCATCGCCGCGCAAATTGAAGACGGCCTTGAAGCGGCCGACACACAACGCGCCCGCCGGCAAATCAACTGTTAGATGTGACAGGGCATTTGCCGTCCCAGGTCATTCAGTTTTTGTCGGTTTAGAGAGGACCTGCCTCTACCACTCGCGCCACAGCGCCACGCCGCCAAGCAGGCCGGCCTCATTCGACACCACCTTCGCGTTCTTCGGCATCTCAAAATCCAGCTTCTTTGTATTGCCGCCGCCGATATAAAGGTGGTCCCAGTTGAAGAGCTTCGCTGTCTGGTCGATTGCATCTCGCACGAGCTTGTTCCAGCGCTTCTTGCCGTACTTATCGAGTCCGCGCCGCCCCAGAAAATCTTCGTATGTCTTGCCCTTGCGCCACGGATGATGCGCCAGCTCGAGCCCCGGGCACAGCCGGCCGTCGGTAAAGAGCGAGGAGCCAAGCCCCGTGCCCAGGGTCAGCGCCAGTTCCACGCCGTCACCCTTGATCGCTCCATAGCCTTGCACCGCGGCATCGTTGGCTACGCGCACGGGCTTCTTCCAAAGCTTTTCAAGCTCCGCCTGCAGCGGGAAGCCCACCCACGCGGGATCGAGATTCGCTGCTGTCCACGTCGCGCCGCGCTTGATCACGCCGGGAAAACCAACCGACACGCGGTCGAACGCACCAAGCTGCTGGCGCAATTCATCCAGACACTTCAGCACAGCCTTCGGCGTCGGCGTCGCGGGTGTCGCCACACGCTCGCGCTCGCTCGCAGGATGGCCGGCCGCGTCCAGCAGCATCATCTTCATGCCTGAGCCGCCAATATCGATGGCAAGGGTGGTAGCGGACTTTGCGGCAGGCTTCGCAGGCGCAGAAGGAACGGGCGTAACAGTCTTTGTGCTCATCAGCAATGAATTGTACTGCGCCTTGCTCGGCTCATGCGTGTGCTTTCCTTGGGGCCCCTCCCGTTACACTGGGGTCTGCCTCTCATGCCCGTTTATTGCGAAGTCGCGCTGCCCGTGCCTCTCGATCGCACGTTCACTTATTCGGCGCCGGCCGGGCGCCCTCCGCA
>JBATYG010000114.1:0-3181 GCA_049673945.1 Occallatibacter sp. | reverse complement strand
TGCAGGAGAAGGTCGACCCTTACCTTCGCCCGCTCTACGACGCCCTTTACGATCTCCTGGAACCAGAGCGCGTCGACAAGATGCTCGAAAAGAATGTCATTGAGGTGGCTCCGCTGGCCTTTATGCGCGGCCGCACTCTCAATGACGCTTTCATCATCATGGACGAGGCGCAGAACACCACCATCGAGCAGATGAAGATGTTCCTCACGCGCCTCGGCAACAACTCCAAAGCCGTCATCACCGGCGATATCACGCAGATTGATCTACCCAATCCGCGCAAGTCGGGCCTGGTCGATGCAATCAACGTGCTCGACGGTGTTGAGGGAATACACTTCTGCCACTTTGAAGACGGAGATGTGGTGCGCCATGCCCTCGTGCAGCGCATCGTTCGCGCCTACGAGACCGCGAAACCCCAGCAGCAGGAGCTGCCCCTCGGCATCAGCGAGTCGATCCAGATGCAGCCCCAGGCACCCGCGCCTCAGCCGCCAAAGACGCAGTAAATTGGGGCTTTCGCGTAAGATGAACTGTGAACGGCGATGCATCCGCTGCGGTTCTGCCGCAGCGGAGTCCCGCGCACGATGATCCTTCTCGATCCAGATCTGGACTCCGGCCTTACCCCCAGCAGAAATGCCGCTGTGCCGCGCGCGGCGAAGTCAGCCAGGCCGGACTCTCGCGCCCAGCGCGTGCCTTCCGCGCGAGCTCTAGGGCGCTTTCTTGCCGGCGCGCAGGCTACGGTGCGGCTGCGGGGCCAGGTCACCGTTCTGCTCACCACCGATCGGGCGATCCGCAAACTCAACCAGCGGTTTCGCGGCATCGACAAGCCGACCGATGTGCTGTCTTTTCCGGCTGCTGCGCCATTGGCAGGGCAGGTCGCGGGCGATCTCGCCATCAGCGTTCCCACTGCGACGCGGCAGGCGCATGAGCAGGGGCATACTCTTTCCATCGAAGTGAAGGTGCTGATGCTTCACGGGCTGCTGCACCTGGCCGGATACGACCACGAAAGCGATACAGGTCAGATGGCGCGGCGCGAGCGCATCCTGCGCGGCCGGCTGGGCCTGCCGCAGGGGCTCATCGAGCGCGTCTCCGGCATGTCCGCTGCCACACCGCGAGGCGCCCGGCGATGACCACCGCTCTCGTCATTCTCGTCGTGGTTGCAGCCCTCGTTGAGGCACTGGCTGCCTACATCAACCGCGTCTACTCTGAGTTCGGCAAAATCCTGGCTCTCGAGATTCAGGACAATCTTGACACCTGGGAAGAGAAAATCGAGCCGCAGCTGGGGCTCAGCCGCGAACATGCCGCGCTCTGCGCGGCGGTTCTGCAGCAGCTCACTCTGGGCGTGATCGCGCTCGCATTCGGTGCGATTCTTTTCGATCGCGTTCCGCACTCCGCCTCGCCCACCATTGCTGAAGTGGCCCAGGCAGTGCTTGGCGTGGTCCTCGTCGTGGTCTTCTGCGGCCATGTGGTGCCCACGGTGCTGTTCAATCACACGCGTGGCCGGTGGGCAGGCGCGTTCGTCTGGCCAATTCGGCTGCTGTTGTGGCTGGTAACGCCCATCACTGTTTTCATCCGCTTTTTCTTTTCGGTGGCTTCCCTTGCAGAGCCGCCCGCCGGCCAGGCCGGAGAGACGGCAGGCAATGTCGAGGCGCTGCTCGAAGCCGGCGAAGAAGAAGGCATCCTCGAAGAGACTGACCGCGATCTCGTGCGCTCGGCAGTCGAGTTTGGAGACATGCTGGTGCGCGAGGTGATGACGCCGCGCCCGCAGGTTTTCGCTGTCGCCGAGTCCACCACCCTCGAGAACTTTCTCGAGATGCTCAAGGAGCACAACTTCTCTCGCGTGCCCGTCTACTCTGACTCGCTCGATGAGATTACCGGCATCGCCTTTGTTCACGACCTGCTGCAGATCACCGACGAAGACGCGCGCACGCGCACAGTAGGTGACATCCAGAAGTCCGCAGTCTTCGTGCCTGAAACCAAGCGCGGCTACGAGCTGCTGCGCGAGATGCAACGCGAAAAGCAGCACATGCGCATCGTGATTGACGAGTATGGCGGCGTCGCTGGCCTGGTCACGATCGAAGACCTGCTGGAGCAGATCGTCGGCGCCATTCGCGATGAGCACGAAGACGATGCTCCCGTCGAGGAGCCGCAGCGCGAAGCCGGCGGGTCATGGCTCGTACCCGGCAGCTTCCCCGTCGACCAGCTGGCCGATCTCTTCGGCGAGCCGGTCGAGCTCGATGATGGCTTCGAAGCGACGACCCTCGGGGGCCTGGTCAGCGAGATCGAGGGGCGCATCCCGCTGCGCGGCGAAGTGGTGATGCTCGACCACGCAGGAGTGCGTATCGAAGTGGTCTCGTCGACGGACCGGCGCGTCGAGCGCCTGCGCGTTTTCCCGCCGGTGCTCAAGGAGAGCGTCTCTCAATGAGCGCCTGCCCTTGGCTGCACTCGCCGCTCCGTCCGCGCTGCCCAGAGCCTGCGCGATGAAGTACGACGTTCTGATTGTCGGAGGCGGTCCCTCCGGATCCACTGCCGCCGCGAACCTTGCTGGCGCCGGCCTCCGCGTCGCCATCCTCGATCGCGCCCGGTTTCCGCGCCTCAAGCCATGCGGCGGCGGAATCAGTTGCCGCGTCTACAAGCGCTTTCCCTCTCTTGAAGCGGTGATTCGTTCGGTTCCCACCAACCTGGTGAGCAAGGTGATCTTTGAGTCGCCGGCGGGCGACGTCATCGAGTTCGAAGCCGACGAGCCACTCTATGCGATGATCAGGCGCATCGAATTCGACAATGCGCTGCTCGATCATTGCCGCACCAGCGGCATCGAGGTGCGCGAAGGCGTCACGGTTTCGCGCATGCAGGTTGCCGAGGACTGCGTCCGCCTCACTGCCACTTCGGGCGAAGAGTTCGTTGCCGATCTCGTCATCGGCACCGATGGCGTCAACAGCACCATCGCCGTGCAGGCCGGCCTGCGGGGCCCGTGGACGCCAACCCAGGTCGCCGTCGATGGCACAGAAGAATCTCCGCACGCTGATGTGAACACTCGCCTCGATTGCCTCCATGTTTACTTCGGCTACGGGCGGGGCTACGGATACGGTTACGTCTTCCCAAAAGCCGGGCATGTGAACTTCGGTGTCGGCTATCTGCTCGACCATGTGAAGAAGCGCGTTCCCGAGAAGCCCTACGATCACCACAC
>JBATYG010000113.1:0-3171 GCA_049673945.1 Occallatibacter sp. | reverse complement strand
TTCCCGTCTTTGCTTGGATGCGCGCCAGTTTAATGCGCGCCAAAGTAATGTGCGGATGGTACGCTCTCGTTTCCGCCACGAATCCGCACGCCTCATTCGCTCGCGTAACCCGCCTCTGTAAATCGGTCAATTCCTTCGTCAGCGCAACCTCAGCGTGAAAGACGCCCGCACCCTCAAAGACGCCCAACTCCGTCAATTGCACTGCCACCGGTGCGCTCTCCACCCCGCGAAGCGCGGCCGCCACGCACGCGTACTTCTCCTCCGTCGTGTTCCCCAGGAATTGCAGCGTGATATGCCACGACTCCGGCGCGCTCCAGTGCAACCCATCGTCAGTGCGCTTCAGACGCGCCGTCAGCGCGGCAACTTCCTGCGTTACCGCCTCGTCCAGCGGAATCCCCACAAACAGCCGCATACACCCCCTCAGCTTTATAACGGCATTTACATTACCTTCGCCAAAGAGCGAACATACCAGCATGAGCCTTCATTGCGCCGTAGGGGCAGTCGACACCGATCTCTCCGCGCAGCAGTTGAACGACCTCCTCGCCGAAGCCCTTGCAAAACTTGGCGCTCGCAACCGCGTTCTCGCCGTGCCGCCCGATATCACCCGGCTCCACTCGCAGGCCGGCGTCCTCACTCAGGCCGCGGCACGCTACTACGGCACGCGCCTCAAGGCCGTCCTTCCCGCCATCGGCACGCATGCGCCCATGCAGCCCGCGCAGATCGCGCACATGTATGGCGACTTGCCCCACGAGCTCTTCCGCGTCCACAACTGGCGCACCGATATCGAAACCCTCGGCGAAGTGCCCGCCGCCTTCATCCGCGAGCAATCCGAGGGCAAGCTTGACTTCCCATGGCCCGCACAGGTCAACAGGCTCATCGTCAACGGCGGCTTCGATCTCATCCTCTCCATCGGCCAGGTCGTCCCGCACGAAGTCATCGGCATGGCCAGCTACAACAAGAACATCCTCATCGGCGCCGGCGGCCGCGAAAGCATCAACCGCAGCCACTACCTCGGCGCGGTTTATGGCATGGAGCGCATCATGGGACGCGCCGACACACCTGTCCGCGCCGTCCTCAACTACGCCTCAGACCGCTTCCTGCGCCATCTCCCCATCGTTTACGTGCACACCGTCGTCGGCCGCAGCAATACAGGTGGCCTCACCGTCCGCGGCCTCTTCATCGGCGATGACATCGAGTGCTTCCACCGCGCCGCCGAGCTCAGTCTCAAGGTCAACTTCGAAATCGTTCCTGAGCCGATCCGCAAAGCCGTCGTCTACCTCGACCCGGAGGAATTCCACTCCACCTGGCTCGGGAACAAGGCCGTCTACCGCACCCGCATGGCCCTTGCCGACGGCGCAGAGCTCATCATCCTCGCCCCCGGCGTCAGGGAGTTTGGCGAAGACAAGACCATCGACGCCCTCATCCGCAAATACGGCTACCACGGCACGCCCGCCACTCTCGATGCGGTTAGCAAAAACGCCGACATCGCCGCCGAGCTCGGCGCCGCCGCCCATCTCATCCACGCCTCATCCGAAGGCCGCTTCACCATCACCTGGTGCCCCGGCCACCTCACCCGCGAAGAGATCGAAGGCGTCGGCTTCCGCTACGGCGACCTCGCCACCATGATGAAGCGCTACAACCCCGAAACCCTCAGCTACGGCATGAACTCGATCGACGGCGAAGATGTCTTCTTCATCGCCAACCCCGGCCTCGGCCTCTGGGCACACCCTTCCCGCCTCGGCCAGACAGCCGAACCCACTCTCTCATCCTGATGAGTGCATGTCTCACGTGCTGTGTGATCTGGATTCACCCAGACTCAATCAGCACGACCGCGGGTGCCCCATCCATGCGCAGCATGGATGGGAAAGCACGGACCCTCAATTGACCTGTGCCATCCTCGGCGCCGCGCGATTGTGAGTTGTCACGTGCTCGCTAATGAAGGCGGAACCGCACCTCAATCGTGATAGGAAGTGGAATTGGCATCCCCCATTTGAGAGCCGGTCGAAAGCGATAGCTGCGGACTGCCTCTACAGCTTTCTCGTCGAGCCCGTGGCCCACAGGCCCCAAAACGTGAATGTTTTCAGGTATGCCTCCTTCATTCACGATCATCTGAAGAAGAACAGTTCCCTCCTCAGCGGAATACTGAGCTTCGCGCCCATGAAGAAAGAAAGGGGGCTGATCTTATCATGGGTGGAAAGAGAGATGGATCGGCATCAATTCGGGTACCGCGCGCTTCTCTCCCTCCACGAATGGAACCCAAATCTCGACACGTACTGGCACCGGAGAGCCATGTAGCGTTCCGGGCTTAAACTCTGACTGCCTGATGGCTTCCATCGCCGCTGTGCCGAATGGACCAGCTTTCGGTTCTTCGACACTCATGCTCTTCGGCCTGCCATCCGTCCCGATCACCGTGCTCACGATGCAGCGGAGCTTGAGCCCCTTCCCCATCCAATCGGCAGGAAACTCCGCAGGCGCGGTATGAACAAGCTTCGGCGCATTAACATCGCCGCCCGGCACGTACACGCCATCCCTGTCTGGTTGTAAGTCTGGTTGTAAAACAGGACTCTGCGCCCATCCCTCGAGCGCGATGACAACCAGAAGAAGACACGCCAGCTTTCGCATTCGGGCCCCCGCTTGAGTGTGTTCAATGCGCCCAAGCCTATCACGCCGCTTAGGCTCCCTCATCAGAAACGCGACTATGGATTGGAAAAACCGCCGAACTCAAGATGAATCGACACCCGCACAGGCACGGGCGTGCCGTTCATACGTCCAGCCTTGTAGCGCGATTCGAGCAGAGACTGCATCGCGGCTTTGTCGAGCCTCGGTCTCTGGGCACATCCATCTCGGCTAGGTGCTACATCTCAAGAGCGGTTGGCGACCTCTAGATGACTTCGCGCAGGGAATCAATGTAGCTTGAAGTCGACTGCCACTGAAATCATTACGGGAATGGGCTCGTAGCCGGCTTTGAGCGCGGGCTTGAAGCGATAATGGCTTACAGCTTCGAGCGCGTTTTCATCCAGTCCATGCCCAAGAGATTTCACCACGCGTGGATTTCGTGGCATTCCTTGACCATCCACAATGAATGAAATCAGGCACTCTCCGCTGATCCGTTTCTTTCTTGCCTCGTTCGAGTAGCGTGCCTCTGGTGTGACGATAGGGACAGGCGCGGAC
>JBATYG010000112.1:0-6609 GCA_049673945.1 Occallatibacter sp. | reverse complement strand
GACATTTCTCACCCCAGCACACCCGGGCGCGGTCATCTGGGGCCTCGGGCCGTCGTTTTCCCTGCCCACGGCGACGGCGTATCCGGTGAAGACGGGCACCTGGGCCGGCGGAGCATCAGCGGTGCTGCTCGCGACGCCCGGGCCGTGGGTGCTGGGCTCGCTCTTTCAGCAGGTCTGGCCGATGCATGACAACGGCGGACCGCCAAAGACAAATCTGTTTTTGTGGCAGTACTTCGTCAACTACAACTTCGGCAAAGGCTGGGCCTTGGCAACGGCGCCCAGCATCACGGCGAACTGGGACGCCGCCGACGGCCAGAAGTGGACGGTGCCTTTCGGCGGCGGTATCTCACGCACGCTGGTCTTTAACCGCCAGCCAATGACGCTCGGCTTCCAGTACTACTACAACACGAAGCGGCCCGACAACGCGGCTTCCACAACGGTCCGATTCATTGTTGCCTTTATTTTCCCGCAGAAGCGTGGCGGGTAACAGGACGTTCGCAGTTCACCGTTCACACTGGAGGTCAGTCTCGTGAAAACTGGGTTGCGTTTTGCTTTGAGCGATGTCGCGGCGATCGTCCCTCTCATTCTTGTCTCCTGCAAGCGCGCGGAAACACCTCAATCCCGCGAAGTTGCTTCGACGCAGAAGCCCGCGGATCAAGCGATTCCCGGGCCCGTGCCGGGCACGAGCATTCACGAAGGCTACCTCGGCCAGTTCGCGCGTTTTGTCTATGCGTGGGGCTGGCCGATGGTCAACATTCATAACCGCAAGCTGGTCTTGAGCAAGATTCCGGAGCCGGGCTACATGGGCGGCATCGTTCCCATGGCCCCGGTGAACCAGCTCTCGATGCTGCGCGATTACATCGCTCCGGAAGAACGCATGGTGGCATGCCCGAACCAGGATGTGGCCTACGGTTTCGGCGTGGTTGATTTGCGCCAGGAACCCGTGGTGCTGCAGGTGCCGGACTTCGGCGACCGGTTCTGGGTGTACCAGGTTGTCGATCAGCGCACTGACTCGTTTGCGCAACTGGGCAAGATGTATGGCACCAAGCCCGGATTCTATCTTCTTGCCCGTGCCGGCTGGAACGGAAGCGCGCCGGCAGGCATCACGGGCGTTTTCCACTCGACAACAGCCTTCGGCGTGGTGATTCCGCGCATCTTCAAAGACGACACGGCAGAAGACACACAGGCCATTCAGCCGGTGATTTCCAAAATCATGATGTACCCGCTGAGCAAATTCACCGGGCAAACGCAGACAAAGGACTGGATGAATGCGCCGAAGTTTCCCATGCAAACGCAGGGATCGGGCGAGACAAAGTGGGTTGACCCGAATACCTTCTTCGATGAGCTCGGCGACGTGCTGAAGGAAGTTCCGCCGATGCCCGGCGAGCAGGCTCTTTACGCCAACATCCAGAGCATCCTCGACGCCGCGAAGAATGATCCCAAGCTGCACTCGGCGCTGGTCGCCGCCGCGAACGATGCCGAGAAAAGCATTGTCACGCCGCTTTTTCAGTTTCACAACTGGGGTCTTCCCCTGCCCTATAACTGGACGACGCAGAAGAATGGCGCGCAGTTTGGGTCGGATTACTTTACGCGGGTAGCGGTGGCGAAGTCGAACATCTTTGTAAACGCGCCGAACGAGACGAAGTACTTTTACCAGGACCTGGATGAGCATGGGCAGCAACTGAATGGCGCGCACAGCTATACGGTGACCTTTGCGAAAGGACAAGTGCCGCCGGTGAAGGGCTTCTGGTCACTGACGCTATACAACCAGCACCACTTCTTCGAGCCGAATGCGATCAAGCGCTACTCGGTGGGCACGAAGAACAAGACGCTGGTCACTGCGCCCGATGGTTCGCTGACGATTTATGTGCAGCCGAACGAACCCAGCGACGCGACACAACAGGCAAACTGGCTGCCTGCGCCGAAGGATGATTTCGTGCTTTACATGCGGGCCTATTGGCCTGAGGAGAACGCGTTAAACGGATCGTGGACGCCGCCGGCGGTGATGAGGACGAGGTAGAGGTGCGGTGAGCGCGTTTGCGACCGTTCCGGGCAGAGGCTATTTCACAATTCTGCGGCTCTGCGGGCCGACGGAGCCTGCGATTGACAAGAGCTGGAAGCCCGGGGGGCATCGAGAAAGCGCAGTGATCCAGGAGAGATTGAAATGAATAGTCGTTCTATCTTGGCCACGGCGATTGTGCTGTCACTCGCAGGATGCAGGCAGGCGACACAGACAGCGACGAATGCGGCGGCGAGCGCGGCACGCTCGACAGCGAGGGATGCGTATGTCTTCGGGTTTCCGCTGGTGCTGATGGACACGAGCCGCGCGAAGATGACCAACGTGCCCAGCCCAAGCGAAGGATTTTCCGCGCCCAGGAATCAGTTTGCGAATGCGAAGACCTTTCCCGATGCGACCTTCACCGATGTGGTGAGCCCGAATGCGGACACGCTGTATTCCTCGGCGTGGTTCGATCTGAGCCAGGGCCCGATGGTCCTCAGTGTTCCCGACACGCATGGCCGCTACTACCTGATGCCGATGCTCGACGCGTGGACGAATGTGTTCGCGTCACCCGGCAAGCGAACCACGGGGACCGGCAAGGGCGACTTTGCGATTACAGGGCCCGGATGGACGGGAACGCTGCCCGCGGGCATGAAGCAGATCAAGGCGCCTACCAATATGGTGTGGCTGATCGGACGAACGCAGACCAACGGAAAATCGGACTACGCAGCCGTGCATGCGATCCAGGCCGGATACAGGCTGACGCCCCTCAGCGCATGGGGTAAGCCGTATACGCCGGCACAGGGTACGACAGACCCCAGCGTCGACATGAAGGCTTCACCAGTCGAAACTGTAGCGGCAATGGACGCATCGGCGTTCTTCAGCCGGCTCGCGGCGCTGATGCAAGCGAATTCCCCTGCGCCTGAAGATGCACCGATGGTAGCCAGAATGGCGGCAATCGGCGTAGTGCCCGGCCAGCAGTTCACGATCAGCAAAAACGGCGCGGATATTGGGAAGGCAATCGCGGATGGAGTAAACGACGGGAAGCAGCGCGTGAAGGATCTGGGCCAGAACCCGGGCAATATAAAGATCGTCAACGGGTGGATGATCGCGACGAAGGACATCGGCACCTATGGGACGAACTACGATGCCCGCGCGGGTGTTGCCTGGGCCGGTCTTGGCGCCAATATTCCTGACGACGCAGTCTATCCGCTGGCTCGCACCGACGGCGAGGGGCAGCCCTTGGACGGCGCAAACCGGTATGTCATTCATTTCGACAAGGGACAGACGCCGCCGGTCAATGCGCTCTGGTCGCTCACCATGTACAACGCGAAGCAGGCCTTTGTAGCCAATCCGCTGAACCGTTACGCGATCGGAGACAGGGACAGGCTGAAGTTCAATCCGGATGGATCGCTGGATATCTATCTGCAGCACGAATCGCCGGGGAAGGAGAAGGAGTCGAACTGGCTGCCCGCGGATGCCGGTTCCTTCAATGTCGCGATGCGCCTCTACTGGCCGAAGGAGCCGGTGCTGTCCGGCATATGGACGCCACCGCCGATCAAGAAGCAGTGATCGGGGGTGAGTGCGTTCAGCGAATCGGCAGGTATTTGCACAGGGCCCCGCTTTCTCAGCGTGCTATCTCTTGAACGGCGCACGTCACCCGTTTCCGGCGCGAAAGAGGCAGACAAGTGAAAAGCGTGATCCGAATTGCCATCTCGATTGCCTTGCTGGTTGCCGTCGCGGCAACGTGGGGCTAGGCCGCCGTCTGACTCACTTCGCAGCGGCTATGGCTTCGTGGCGAAGTACTCCTGCCGCGCCTGAACATCGAGGCTCTTCCTGCCGTCAAGCTTCACCTTTAGCGGATGAAAATGTCCGTCGAGTTTCGCGGGTTTAAATCCGAGCACGTATGTGTATTGCGGAACCGCAGTGAGACGATGGAAGGCTCCATCGAAGTCATTGGTATTGCGCAGAAAGGCGCCCCCAGTATCCGCGGCAAGCTGGCCCAGGATGTCGGCATCGGCGAGCGCCTCCTGATTCGCCGCGGCAACTTTCATCCGTGTGACAGCAGGGTCATAGGCTTTGTCTTCGATCTTGCCTGCCGGGTTCTGACCGTAAACACCTCGCGCGTCGAGGCTATCGATCACCACCTCATCGCGGATCGCTTCATCGGCAACCTGGGCGGTGTCCATCAGTGCGCCGCCATCGAGATAAAAGCCTGGAGACACCAGGATGATTCTTCTCTTTCCCGGCGCCTTGAAGAGCCAGCGCACTACATCCCTGATCTGCAGCAGCACTCTGCGCGTCTGCTCCTCACCCCGCGCGGCAACGCTGTGCGCGGTTTGCAGGGCGATCGTCTGCGCCTCTTGCAGGGTGCGGCCAGGCAATGCAAGACATGCAACAGTTTCCACGGTCATGGCCTGGAGCAGTTCGCCCGAGTCGCGATGATTGAGAATCGTATCGGCCATGAAATAAGTCATCGCCGGGCAACCCGCCGGCCCACCGGTGCGCTGCGACCGCACCTGGCGAATTGCATCGATGAGCTTGCGGCGATCCGCAGTCATTGGAGATGTAATTGTGTCTGAGGTTGTGACAACAGCCGCGAGGTCGCCGGGCTGCAATGACGCTGCCTGGTGTTCGGCAGCCTCCTCGAGCCTCGCGAGATCGTCGCCGCCCAGATGGATATCGTCAAAAAGAAAGACGATGTAGCTCGAGATGTTTTGAGAGGCAACAGCTCCCTGCTGCGCGGATCCTCCGCCGCCTTCCCCATTTTCCGCAGACACGTTCTGCGTTTCAATGCTGAAGCTCGCGATCGGCTGGCGCTTGCCCTTGTCAAATATCTCAAAATCATCGCGGGTGAGATTCGCAACCGCGTTTCCCGCTGCGTCGCGCACCACCACCGGAACCAGCACAAGGTTGGTATTGGTCTGAAGCAGGTAGCGGGATTCAACATCCGCGGGCTGAGCGGCCACCGCAGAGGGCGCCGCAACAGCTGGCGCGGAGTTGGCCGCCGGTTTCGGAGGTTGCGTTGCAGACTGAGGAATCGGGATAGGCGGCTGGATCGTGGCGGACGCAACCGCCTGCGGCAAAGGCTCCGCGGGGCTCACCGCTTTCGCTGCGGATTCGGTAGCCCTGGCATCGCTCGCCGCTTCAGCCGCGGGCCGCGCCTCCGCGGCTGCGGGAGTTGAAAGCGGAGGCTGAGGTGTGACCGAGTCCGGAAGCGCGCCCATGCGAATCGTGGCCTCTACTTCGAATTTGTGATAATCGCGGAACTCGATCTTGTTGAGGTACGTGGCGGCACCTCTCACCATCGTCAATTCGGAATGCAGCGGCAGGATGTACCGTTTACCTGCGATAAACACGGGACCATAGTCGACCGCTCGATCGGCACGCTCGATCGAGAAGCCGCGCGGCAAATCAAGATGGCTCGTGATCCGCAGAACTTCATGCGTCATCGCGTCGATGAAGACCTGCCCACCGTACGGCGCCACAACTTGCCGGCCGCTGGCCCCGTCGGAGACTGGCATTCCTGCCTCTCTCGGCATCTGATACGCGAAGACGTATGTGCGGATCCCGTGAAGCCGCGTCTCGCCGTGCCAGCGGAAAACCGCGCGAAAACGCGGATCGAAGACAGCGCGCGCCGCGCTGCCGAATTCGCCGATCGACATGGCCCCTGCGATTTGCGCGTGAGTCAGGGTAACCGGCTTGTTGTTGATCGAGAGCACCTCGTAGCTTTCGCGCTCTCCGATGAACGTGACACGCTCCACGATGTCGTCGGCAGCCCCGTTAAAACGTCCACCTGCGCCCGACTCGGGAGAGTCGATGTTGGCGCGGGCGCTGTCACGGTGCGTGATCTGGGTACACGTAAAGTCTGGCAGCGTCGCTGTGTAGGCAAGGGCGTATTTACGAGCCGCAGCCAGAACTGCTGCCTGGTCCGGCGAAAGCGTGGAAGACTCAGGCGCGGCGCCGGGCACAAGAGCAAACGCGGCCAGCGCCAGGATGACGAGTCGACGAGGACTCAGGCTACCGGCCTGCCGCACTCGAAAATGGGAGGCACGCACAGCTCATTATTACGACAAACGTAGCCAAATTGCGAACGCGCCAAGGTGCCGCCTCTCGCGTTCCTACTCCGCCGACGGGTAGTCGATCCGCGCGCGCAGGCGGTGTTCCATCGTTTTCAGCGCGATGGCGATCCCAATGAAAACGAGGGCGATCGAGAAGCCATCGATCTCTCCGGTGAAGCGCTCAATGTGCGTGCGCGTTACCACCAGGCTTCCGGCTATCAGCAGAAGGAAGCCGATCAGGGTCATCAAAGCGGCGGCCGCGCTGCCTGTCAGCAGCAGAATGCGCGCCGCAGCAGGGTTTGATACGGTTGGGGTCGATACGCTTGAGGTCGATATCGTTGACGTCGATGCGTTCATGCCGGTCTCTCCGGCAGATTTGGGGTGCCTTCAACCCTACCTCTAAAAGCGCGCGCGCATCACCCCTCGCAGGTAACCGCGAGATTACCTTCTTCCCGGGTCGATATGCGACCAAAGTAAGAGACGGTGAGCGACGCTAAGGAAAATTGCCCCGCGCGGCCTTCATCTTCAGCCACCCCCAGCCATTCTGGT
>JBATYG010000111.1:0-6083 GCA_049673945.1 Occallatibacter sp. | reverse complement strand
ACCGCGAATGCAGTTGCCCTCGGCACTGCAGTCGACCGCGTCAGGTGTGTACGTAGCTGAAATCAACGCGACCTTACCTTGCTTCATACCGTCGATCCAGACTTGGTTTCCCGCGTCGATCTGCCTGCGCGCGGTGGATTCGATCGGTTTGCCCTGGGCAAGGCACGTCGAAGATAAGAGCAACAAAAGCAGGAGTCCCACGATTGACTTTCCCATTCCTTCACCTCTCATTCGCAATTCCCCTCTCATCATAATTCGAACAAAAAATCTCTCACTGTCAATGACTTGAGAGACGGGCGGGCTGAGAGGCTGTGAGCGGGATTCAGTCGTCCTGCCAGAAGCGGGCGTCGGTCCAGACGTACCAGAAGACGAAGACGCCCATGACGACGGCGACAGCCAGGTCCGACCAGGGATGGAGATCAGGGAAACGAGGCGCGCCGAGGAAGCCGGCGATGATACCGAACGTGAGCATGGCGGCGACGGCGAGGCGGCTCTTCCATGCGACGAGCACGTCAACCCCTGCAAGCAGGCGCCAGAGGAACTGGACGATCGTGACATCGAGCAGCAGCCAGAGATAGGCCGGCGAGAGCGAGGAATCGGCGGGGGGGTTGCTCTCGTCCTGCAAAAGACCAAGGGAGTAGAAGCAGGCGAACATGAGAAAGACTTCGAGGAGATCGACGAGGAAAGTGGGCAGCCTGTAGGCGATCTTCGTCCGGTCGGCGCGGGTCTCGACACTGGCAGTGAAAGAGAGCATGTAAAACGCGCAGGCCGAGATGGCGACGTAGAGGGCAGGATCGTGGACGCGGCCCTCGATGGTTCTTTCCTTGAAGATGCGCATGACGCCGAGGACCAAGCCGGTGCCGAGCACAGCAGGATAGATGAGCCCGTACATTATGTCTTTGAGAGACGTAATGATGCCGGGCCTTGCGTACTTCTCCTGAAACCTGGCGATAAAAGTCAGCACGATTGTGGGGGAGCATCGGGCCGAAGCAACAACGGCCCGGGAGTGTCTCCCAGGCCGCTGCCGGTGAACTGTTTGGGATTGGACTAAGGCGAATCGCGACCGACTGCGACTGCCGGTTAGCCCAGCGATGCGTTGCCGGGACTTACGTTCCGAAGCAAGAGGGCGCGATGCCCTAGGCCTCAGTCACCTCACGTAAGAAACTACTGGAACAATCATTTTGCATAGGCTGGATCAACCTCCTTTCCCGTGTAGGTGTAAGGTAGACCGGGCAAAGGCTGGAGTCAAGGGGAGCGAAGATCAGCAAGTTAGCGAGTTAGCTGGATAGCAAGTCAGCGGGTTAGCAAGCTAGCGCGGTTCGTGCTTTCCCCGGTCTCAGAAGCGAGACCGGGGGCACCCGCATGCGACCGCTCAGGATGACACGGGTTCCGTTCGTTTCGTGGGAATGAGCCGCTGCGTTGCTAGGCGAAGGCGGCGTTGAGGTTGTCGATGGCCTCGTCGATTTCCTGCGTGTTCTTGAATCCGACGGTAACGGCGTCGACGCCGGCGTTCTGGAAGGCGAACTTCATGGCAGCGGCGCGATTGGCGTGGCTGTTGGAGAACTGACCGCCGCCGATGAGCTTCATGCTGACGACGCCCATGCCCTGGCTGTGCACCTGTTTGACGTGCTGGACGACTTCACTGACGTTGTCGGGATTGTTGTTGTCGTCCCAGGTGGGGCCGTCCATGCGCGCGCCGGCGTGATTCATGCGGATCATGGCGATCTGGAGCCACTGGTTGCCGGGCATCTGACGGAGGGCGGGTAAGCCGTGCACAGAGGCGCCGCGGGTGCGGATGGTCTGCTTGTGCTGCTGGGCGAGGACGCCGTCCTGCCAGCGCTCGGTTGTGGAGGTCCAGTTATCGGTGTGCTGCCAATGGAGCAGCATGATGTCGAAGTAGTCGGTCTGAGCAGTGCGCAGCATGTCGTCAAAGCGCTTTGCAGGATCGACGCCTTCGTCGGTGGTGACCTTGGACATGAGCTGGTAGCTGTCGCGGGGCAGGCCTTTGAGCGCTTCCCCGAGCATGGCGGGCGTGGCGTAGGCCTCGGCCGTTTCGTAGAAGCGGATGCCGTGGTCGTAGGCGTAGCGGATGAGGCGTGTGAATTCCTTCTGCCCGAGCGAGGCCTGCACGTAGCCGTTGTTGGTTCCGGTGCCAAAGGCGAGGCGCGTTACCTGCAAGCCCGATTTGCCGAGGGTGACCTTGTCAGTGGCAGAGGGCGCGGCGGCGTGGAGAGGAAGCGCGGGAAGAGAGGCGGCGGCGCCGGCGGCAATCGAGGTCTTGATGAACTCACGCCTGGTATAGGGACTCATGGGAATCCTCCGTGAGGCGGCCAGCGGATGGCCGCTTGCGGGAAATGGTAGCACGGGGGCAAGTGCTTTGTCGCAAGGGTTTACGGGAGAGTTGGCGGCGGCGGAAAGGCCGAGGCGGGATTTTCTTTTCAACCCCCTGTTGACATGGGCGACGGTTCGTGGCAACTTACGGTAAGTGGACGCTTACCTACAAGCCGGACTGGATGCGCTGGGCGATACGACGCGAATGGCGATCTTTCAGAAGCTGGCGGCGGGACCGATCGCGGTGAACGAGCTGGCCGAGACGCTGCCGGTAAGCCGGCCGGCGGTGTCGCAGCACCTGAAGGTGCTGAAGGACGCGGGGCTGGTGATGGACAGCAGGGCGGGAACCCGGCGGCTGTATCAACTGGATCCGGCAGGCGTGGCCCGGCTGCGCGCTCACTTTGACCAGATGTGGACGAAGGCGCTGGGCGCTTTGAAAGAAGCTGCGGAAAAGCCGGCGATAGCCGAGCGACGGAGAGGAGAGGGAGATGCCAAATCCCGTGGAAGAAGCCGCCGTACGCAAGAGCGTGCGGGTAAACGCACCGATTGAGCGAACGTTCAAGGTGTTTGTAGAAGAGATGGAAAGCTGGTGGCCGGCGAGCCATCACATCAGCAAGACTCCGTTTGTGGCGCTGTTTGTGGAGCCGCGCGTGGGCGGGCGATGGTATGAGCAGAACGCGAAGGGCGAGCTTTGCGAATGGGGCAGAGTGCTTGAGTGGGATCCGCCGCGGCTGGTGACGTTTTCATGGCACGTGGGACCGAAGCAGCATGAGAATCCGGAGGCAGAGTGGGGATTTGATGACGATCTGACGAAAGCGAGCGAGGTGGAGATCAAGTTCACGCCTGAGGGAAAGGACGCGACGCTGGTAGAGCTGACGCACAGCAAGCTGGAGCGGCACGGCGGCGATACGGCGAAGCTGCGGGCGATGTTCGACGGTCCGACGGCGTGGCAGGGGATTCTGGACCTTTTTGTGAAGCGCGTGGAGACGCAGGAAGGAGCGAAGGAATGAAGCCAGCGTTGTATTTGCGCATTGCGTCGGCGGCCGTGATGGTGCAGGCCGCGCTGCATACGGTGGGCGGGGTGTTTGGCACGCCGCGGCCGGGTGCGGCGGCGATTGCGGCGGCGGCGATGAAGACGAATCATTTTGCAGTGACCGGGCTCGACCGGACGTATTGGGATTTCTACATCGGGTTTGGCCTTGGGATCACCATCTTTCTTGTGGTGGAAGGCGTGGTGTTCTGGCTGCTGGGGAACCTGGCGGCGAAGGGCGTGGAGGTGCGGCCGATTGCTGCCGTGTTTTGCCTCGGCTACGTGTCGCTGGCGGTGCTGGCGTATTTGTTTTTCTTTGCGGGCCCGATGATTTTCGATGTGCTGGTGGCGACGTTGCTGGGCCTTGCGGCGTTTGCATCAAAGCCAGTAGTGGTGCGCTCAACCGTAATCACACCTTGCTGAAGCAAATCCCGAGCGGATTGACATGCATGGAGTGAGTTGACTTTAACGCGGCCGCAGTCTGATCGACTGGGCGTTTGACAACAAGTCTGACAACAGGGAGGAGTCTAACGATGTTTAGCCCCAAGGGAAGATTCAGCTGGTATGAGATCATGACCGGCGATACCCAATCCACCGGCAAGTTTTATTCCGATGTCGTGGGATGGACGACACAGACAATGCCGTCCGGAGATGGTCCCGCGTACACCACCTTTAATGTCGGCAGTGCCGGAATCGCCGGGATGTTGCAAATGACCGGGCACTCCGGTTGGATCGGCTACATCTCGGTGGATGATGTCGATGCTCACGTCGAGAAAATTGTCGAAGCGGGCGGCAAGCTATGGAAGCCTGCCACGGACGTTCCCGGAATGCTTCGCTTCGCTGTGATGTCTGACCCACAGGGCGCGGCGATCGTCGTTTTCACTTCCGACCCGAAGATGCCAACGCCGCAACGCCCCGCGTCTCCTGCACCCGGCACGATCGGCTGGCACGAGCTCTACACCTCTGACCTTGAAGGCGGATTCGACTTCTACAGCAAGCTTTTTGGCTGGACCAAGGTCAACGATATGGACATGGGGCCCATGGGGGTCTATCGGATCTTCGATGAAGGCGACCACAAGGAAATGGGCGACGGGGGAATGATGGCCAAAGCCCCGCATATTCCTGTCTCGTGCTGGAACTTCTACTTCAATGTTGACTCGATCAAGGCAGCCGTCAAGCGAGTTGAAGCGGGCGGCGGCAAGGTTCTGAACGGCCCGATGCAGGTGCCGGGCGGGGGCTGGATCATCAATGGGCAGGACCCTCAGGGAGCCATGTTCTCTCTCGTGAGCAGCAAGGAATAGACGGCATAACCTGGTGCCGACAAGCTGGCGCCGGCAAGGTATCAGGATCTCGAGATGATGACGTGCATGGCGCCGATGCCGGGAACGAGCTGAACGCGATCGAGCCCGCAAGCGGCGAGATCGAGGCCCTGAAAGAGATTCTCGCCGCTGCCTAAAGTGACTGGTGAAAGGGCGAGGTGCATTTCATCAATGAGGCCGGCGGCGAGATATTGACGAATGACAGAGACGCCGCCGCCGATGCGAATGTCCTTGTCGCCGGCGACGGCTTTTGCTGCAGATAGCGCCTGCTGAAAACCGTCGGCGATGAAATGAAAGGTAGTGCCGCCTTCCATGGGGAGTGCCGGACGGGCGTGGTGCGTGAGGACGAAGACGGGAACGTGGTAGGGCGGGTTCTGGCCCCACCAGCCTTTCCACGAATCGTCCTGCCATGGGCCACGGAACGGGCTGAACATATTGCGGCCGATTATCCAGGCGCCGACGTTGTCAAACGAACGACGCGCGAAGTCGTTGTCAATGTTGCGCTCGCCGCCGGACCCGCCGTGCATCTGCTGGAAAACCTCTGTGTCAAAGAACCAGCGGTGCAATTCTTCTCCGCGAACGCCTAGAGGATGTTCGAGGTCCTGTGCGGGACCTGCACCGAAGCCGTCGACTGAAACGGAAAATACCGCGACTTTAACTTTGCCCATGGACCCTCTCTTCTCTCTTGGGGAATGCGGGGGAATACCGAAGGATTCAATTGTAGAGCCAGTCCCTTGCCCTGCCGGCGATGGCGGAGGGAAGATGCGCGGAGCCGGTAGACTGATTGCGGTATGAAGAAGATTGGCTTCCTCTCCTTCGGTCATTGGACGCCTTCGCCGCAGTCGCAGGCGCAGACGGCGGCCGATGTTCTGCTGCAGTCAATTGATCTTGCGGTGGAGGCGGAGCGCCTGGGAATAGACGGCGCCTACTTTCGCGTGCATCACTTCGCGCGGCAACTGGCTTCGCCGTTTCCCCTGCTGGCTGCGGTGGGCGCTCGTACGCGCGCGATAGAGATTGGCACCGCAGTGATCGACATGCGGTATGAGAATCCCTATTACATGATTGAGGATGCCGGCGCAGCCGATTTGATTGCGGGCGGCCGGCTGCAACTGGGAATCAGCCGCGGATCGCCGGAACAGGTGATCGAGGGCTGGCGGTATTTTGGCTATGCGCCCGTGGAAGGCGAGGACGATGCCGCGATGGGGCGGCGGCACGCGGAGAAGTTTCTGGAGTTGCTGCGCGGCGAGGGATTCGCGCGGCCGAATCCGAGGCCGATGTTTGCCAATCCGCCGGGCCTGCTGCGCCTTGAGCCGCACGCGGAAGGGTTGCGCGAGCGCATCTGGTGGGGCGCGGGATCGAATGCGACGGCAGTGTGGGCGGCGAAGCTGGGCATGAATCTGCAG
>JBATYG010000110.1:0-10790 GCA_049673945.1 Occallatibacter sp. | reverse complement strand
CGAGGAATCCGATGGCTACGGTTGAAGCTGAGATCAGGAGCGTACGGCCTGCCTGACGCGCCGCGAGCACCGAGCCACGAGGGCCGTCGTATCCTGCGGCAATCGCTTCGCGAAACCGGCTGACCATAAGAAGTGCGTAATCGATTCCCAGGCCGAGGCCGAGCATGGTGGCCAGATTCTGCACCAAAATCGAAAGGTGCCATCGCTGGGCCAGGAATGCCGTGATCGCCATCGTGGTCGCGATCGCAAGCTCGCCCACCGCCAGGGGAATGAGGGCAGCGACGAAGCTACCGAAAGCCACAAGCAGCAGTGCAAGCGTCCCGGGGATCACCAGACTTTCGCCACGCCGCACCTCGTCGGCACTCGCTTTGCGAATGTCGAAGTTCAGCGGAATCTCGCCAGTAAGTTCGAGCTTCACCGCCGGATACCGGCCGTGCAGCTGGTTTTCAAGCGAGCTTGCAAGCTGGTGAAGCTTTGGAACCAGTGACTCCAGGGGGCCCTCTGTGGAGGCTAATCCGATCAAAATAAATGTCCCGCCACCCTTGCCCAGGCCGTCCTTGCCGAGGCCATCCTTGCCGAGAAAGATCGGATCGCGCATCTCCAGGTACGACACCACTCCCGAAACCCCGGATACCTCTTTCAGCCTCGAAACGATGGTTTCCAGCGCCTGCGCGCCCTCGTCTGAATCAGCCGGTGGCAGTCCCTGGACCACAAGCACCACGCGGTCCGCGAAAGGCGACCGAAAACGAGTGACAAGCTCCTGACGAACGATTTCGGCTTGGCTCCCCTCGACACGCGTGGCGGTCTCGAGATGGCGCTCCGCGTGAAACGAAAAGGGTAGAAGCGCGAGGGTTGCTATCAGGACGACACCTGAGACCCAGAATTGGCGCGGATGCATAGCACTTATCATTGTCATACAAGACCGTCGCAACGCGCTCGCAGAAGAGCCCAAGCAGGTTGTTTCCTGGTAACCGTTTCGCCATGGCTGCGCTTCGGACCGGGAATATACACTTGCGCTGGGTACCCCTGCTTCTCGATGCGAGACAGCCGGTCCATCGCCATTTTTGAAGGAGGGAGCCATGCGTGCTTTCCTGTTGCTCGGCTTGCTTGCCGCCATCCCATCCGGGGCCGCCGACCCCCGCGTTGGCACCTGGACTCTCATTTCTGCTCAATCCAGCGTGGATCCTCCTAACCGGCTCTCTCTTACGCCCGTACATGACGCCGTGCATGTCGTCATGAGCGGAGAGAACCACATCGAGTTCACTGCGAACGCCAATGGGCACCAATCGCCCGCACCGGGAAATCTGATGTTCAATCAGATTGAGCTGCACAGGATCGATAAGAGAGAGGCGCAGGTCGAAGAAGAAAAGAATGCAGTTGTTGTTGGAACAGTTCGAGAAAAGCTTTCGCCCGATGGAAAAGAGCTCACGATCACGACCGCAGCCAGAAGCCACCCCGATCAAATCAGCGTGTGGACACGAACCGGTGGAGCGAAGGTCGCGCGAGACCTGTTTGCCGGCGCGTGGACAGAGGACCTGAGCAAAACGCGCTTACGGCAAGGTCTGGTGCTCAAAATCGAGACGGACGGAGGCGGCGTAGTGCATTTTCTAGGTGACTACAGCTATACCGCCCGTTTTGACGGAAAGCAGTACGATCTTAGCAACTCGCGCAATGACACCGTCGTGCTCGAATCTGTCGATCCTCACACCGTCGATGCCATCTACCGGCGCGATGATCAAATCACGCAAAAAGACCGGTGGACGCTCTCGGCTGACGGTCAGCAGTTGACGCTCACCACTATGGGCACGTTAGAGACCGGCCAGAAGCTCACCGAGAGGCTCATCTTCAAGAAGCAGTAGCCGATAACGCATCCGTGCAGTTCAGCAGACTACTGGCCGGTGTCACTACGGGTATTTCGCGTGGCGCGACCGAAATAATCCCCTTGCGATACATGAATTTCAGGATCCCGCTGACCGTATCTTCGAGCGATGGGTCCGGCTGGCCAAATACAGAAGCATCGCGCGCTGCCTGATAGGTCGAACTCTCGTACCGTTTGAATTCCATCGCCGAGATGTTGTCCACGGAGCCGACCAGAAAATCAAGAAGCGGAAAAAGAAGATCTTCCTTCCGGCATCTCCGCACCAGCTCGGGAACGAAATTGGGCAAGCTGAATATCTCGAATTGCCTGCCAGTCGCCTTGGTGATCAACCCAGTAATATCCATCATGTTCGAATAGTCGTCGCGCACCACGTGGTATGTCTGATTTGCCGTACCCGGCGTGGTGGAGATCGCCACGATGTTGTTGGCGACGATGTCGGCCGGCACGAAGCTGACCTGGTTGAGCGTGTCGACGCCAATGCCATGGTTCACCATGAAAGCCACCAGGCGAACCGCGATATCAAAGTTGTTGCCTCCGCCGAGGACGGATGGGCTCACGAGAGCCGGCCGGAAAACCCGCGTGGAAAGTCCGCGGCTGCGCGCGTCAAAGACAACCTGTTCCGCGACCCATTTCGATTGGCTGTAGCCGAAATCGAGAAACTCCATGTTCGCGTTCATGTCGGTCTCATACAGGACGGATTTCACTGCCCAGCCAAATATGAACGTCGTAGAGACATAATTGAATTCTTTGGGCCTTCCTTCGAATGCCAGGCGCAAGACCTCATTGGTTCCGAGTACATTCGCCTCGCGCATGCGGTCGTAATTGAACAGATAATTTACCGTCGCGCCGTTATGGAAGATCGTGTCGATTTCATCCGTAAGGCAGTCCCATGTCTTCTGCGTCAATCCGAGGCATGGCTGGCCAAGATCGCCGCAGACCGGAATCAAACGGGCTTCGAACATCTCCATGAGCCGAGCATCGCAGGGCCCCATGGACTCCATCGCCGCCCTCAGCCTTCGCATGCCGTCCTTCGCGTTCGAAGACCTCACCAGCACATGAACTTTGGCGCGCGTCTGTTCGAGCAGGCTCTTCATCAGGAACGGCCCAATGAAGCCGGTGCCCCCGGTGAGCAGCACATGATGAATGACCGGGAGCTCCGCCAGAGGGGAAGGCACCGGCGGCTCAAAGATGAGCTTACGGTCCTTGTTCATCAGCTCCTTCTCCGCGGTGCGCTGTTCCTCACGAAAAGCCGCGAGGGCATGACGCAGGTGAAGCAGCGCCGCTTCGGGAGCTTTCTCGAGCTGTTCGGCCAATGCAAACAACTCGGCTACGCTGACACGCTGAACGATTCCGATATCGACCTGGCGCGCCAGCATCTCGGCGCCCTTTTCCTTCAGCAGTTCCTTGAGTTCATGCATGAACACAACAAGGTCCAGGGAATCGAGGCCGGCTTCGATGAGGTTGTACGTTTCGTTGCCGGTCAGGTTGTACCTGGCTTTTAACTCGGCGAACGGGGTATTTGTCTCGAGACCCGACGCAGCGTTCCCGGCATCTTTCTCGCTCGAAAAGTCTGAGAGGACGGTGAACTGACCATCCAGCCACATCTGCTTGGTCTTGTGGCGCATGATCTTGCCGGAACTCGTTCGTGGAATCGCGCGCGGCGCGATGAGGGAAATCATCGCTACCTCCACGTTGAGGCAGTTCCGGATGGCGGCGGCAATCTTGCGGGCTTCGGGCAGCGCCCTGGGGTTCTTTACTTCGGCGACGATCGCCAAACCAGGCTCTCGGTCTTCCTGGATCTGAAAGGCGACGACGCAGTTATGTCGGATCAGAGCCGATGCTTGCTCGGCTGCATTCTCGATATCCTGCGGGTAATAGTTCTGACCGCGCAGAATAATCATGTCTTTGATCCGGCCGCAGACATAGAGTTCGTCATCGTGGAAGAAGCCCATGTCGCCGGTCCGGAGGAAACCCTCGTCGTAGGGCGTATCATCCGCCAGTCGCGCACGAAACTGCTTCAGCGTAAGTTCCGCGTTGTTCCAATAGCCGCGGCACTTGCCGCTCCCGGCAAGCCAGATTTCACCGATGCGTCCCGGCTTCAGAACGAAGTGCCCTTCCGGGTCCACGATCCTGACGTCGAGTCCCGCCAGCGGATTGCCACAACTTAAAATCTGAGTGGAGCCTTCAATTTCGGAAACCTCGGTGGTCATCCTCGCCTTGCCCAGGGCCAAGGCACGCTTGTTCACCGATGCGATGTTGCGTCCGCCCAGTGAAACCGCGAGAGTATTCTCGGCCAGCCCATAGGCGACATAGAAGCTCTCCGACTTGAGTCCATAGGGCTGAAAAGTCTCGAGGAACCGGGTGTATGTATCGGGCTTCACAGGTTCAGCGGCACACATCAAGACCCGCAACGAACTTAGATCGCAACTCTCCAGGCTATCTTTTGGGAGCCTTCCGGCCCGCAGGCAATAGTCGTAGGCGAAGTTGGGGGCCGCCGTCGCTGTCGCCTGATAGGTCGTGATGGCGTCGAACCACAGGATGGGCCGCTGAATAAAATCCATGGGAGCGAACCCGTAGGTTGTGCCGCCTTTCAGCGCCGGGTAAAGGTAACACCCAATCAGGCCCATATCGTGATACTGCGGAAGCCACGAAACAACGACCGGCTCGGGATGATCGATGACCAGGTCATAGGTGCTCAGGATATTTTCGTGCGTCACGATCACGCCCTTCGGCTCCATCGTCGAGCCGGACGTGTACTGGAGGAACAGAATTTCCGAGGTATCGAAGGCCGGCTGGTTCGGAATCGTGTCCACGAAGCTTTCCGTGGCAATCCACAGAAGGCCAGAAATGTAGTCCACGTCCACGCCGGATGCCGCGACTCCGCTTCGGGCGAGATTCGTCTTGAGAGAGGCGTGATGGTCTTCGCTGGTCAGGATCGCAGCCGCGTTGCAATCTTTTGCGATGTGCACCATCTTGTACAAGGCGCTCTGGAAGCCACGCGCGCTCGGAGGATAGACGGGCACCGGGATCAGTCCGGCACGCACGCACCCGAAAAAGGCGCAGATCATTTCGAGCCCCGGCGGGTAGGCGAGCAGAAGGCGGTCGCCCGCCGCAAAACGGCCCTCTTTCCGCAAATGCCCGGCAATGGCATTCGTTCGGTGCAGAAACGAGGCGTAGGTGTAGCTCTCGACGGGATCGCCGTTCACATCTAGAAACGAATAAAGGAGTTTGTCCGGATTCTCCTCTGCAAGCTTGTCCAAGTGGTCCAACAAGGACGCCATCATCAATCAGGATCCTCCAGTTGCATCGACGAAGCAGGAAAGCGACGCCACCTTTTGAGCCTCTATCGGCCCATACGCAGTGCCCCATCTTTACGGTTCATCGATGAAACAATGGTACCAAAGCGGTTCGAGAATGCCACGCTTAATCCATCGGCGGCCAGGGCTTGACCCGCTAACCGTCTCTGGCCCACTCCTTCCTGGCCCACTCCTTCCTTGATTGCGGTTCAGGGCTCTCGACAGGCTATGTAGGAAGTGAGCACAAACCCGGTTTAAATCAGTCCCCCAAGGTTGGAAACGAGAGGAATTCGTCGTTCACAACTATTATGATTGCGGCAGAGGCGCCAGTGACGTTCGAACCCCAAGCGGTGACCACCCATGAGCCCGACATGGCCGATCTTGTGCCATCTGAAGCCGCCTCACCGCAATCTGTAGATTCGGCAGGCGCGACCTCTTTCCCCAGGGTCTTACGCCGCCGCCTGGACAGTTTTTTTGCCGGCCAGAGAGTCTCTCCGAAGGCCGACAAGATGATGTGGGCGAAGATCGCAATCGGCCTGGCCATCCTGGCGGGCAGCTGGATTGCTTTGTATGTCTTCCGGCCCGGCCCGTGGCTATTTGTTGCTCTCTATCTTTTAGGCGGCCTCGCGCAGACATTCCTCTTGCTGAATATTGCCCACGACAGCAATCACAACGCCATCTCGTCTCGGCCGTTCGTGAACAAGACGCTGAATTATGTCTTCGATCTCTGCGGCATCAACTCGTACATGTGGCGGATCCTCCACCATCGCGGCCACCACGCCTGCATCAATCTGCAGGGTGAAGATGACGCGCTTTCTGGACGCGGCATCTTCAGGTTCACGCCCCATGAATCCCGAACGCCATGGCATCGCTTCCAGCACATCTATGCGCTCTTCGTTTACGCATTGTTTTCTCTCGACTATGTGTTCTTCCGGGATTTTCAGTGCTTTTTCTTCCCGGCCCACGAGTACCTTAAGCGCTCTCGGCACTCTAAAGGCGAATATGCCGTGCTCTTTGCGGGCAAAGCGTTCTACCTCACTTACATGCTTGTCCTCCCGGTCGCAGTGCTGGGCAAGTCGCCTCTGCTCGTCGCCGGTGCGTTTCTTCTGGTTCACTTAGTCGTCGGCTTGAGCGTAACGCTTGTCTTCCAGACCACCCACACCATTGACAGTACATACTTCCCCTCCGGCCGCGGCGAGTTCGAGAATGGCGTGTATCACATCTTCGCGACCACGGCGGACTACGCAACCGAAAACCCGATTGTCGGCTGGCTCGCCGGTGGACTGAACCATCACGTCGTCCATCATCTCTGTCCCCACGTCTGCCACACCCACTACCCTCAATTGACCCGGATTGTGAGGCAGACCGCCGCGGAGTTCGGTGTCCCCTACCGGCAGCACTCCACTATGACGAAGGCGATCCGCCATCATCTGATACTTTTGAAGCAACTGGGGAATGAAGACTAATTCTGAGCGTTTCATTTTTGGGCCCGTATCGGCTCTGCCACCTCATCAAGGTGACATGACCTTCCGCACGCTTGCCGGCCCAGGTCAGGGCGACCAGCCATGACCTCTTCCTCTTCCCTCCCCACCGTGTCGAGATTGCGATGCTTTGCCGATTCCCCTGCGATGGCGAGCAATCCCGCCGCCGTGTTGTCGAAATACAACGAAGTGTTTGGCGACACCTTCCGGTTCTACCTGGGTGGTCTGAAGGAGGCGATCGTTACGATCGATCCTGCGGTCATTCAGCACGTGCTGAAGACCAACGCGGAGAACTACGAGAAATCTGAAATTCAGGTAGAGCGGATGGGCCACTTCCTGGGAAAGGGCCTGCTGACGACGCACGGGGAAGCATGGCGCACGCAGCGGCGTCTCATCCAGACTGGCTTCAAAGAATTAGCCATGCTGTCTGCGATCATGCAGGACTCTCTCGCCGAGTCGCTGCGAGATTTCGATCGGCAAATCCGTGTCGGCCCTGTCGATGTTTACGCTCAACTCATGAAGATGACCTTCTCCATGGTCGCCCGTTCGTTGTTCGGGGCCCGGCTGAAGGACGAAGACATCGACCTTGTCAGCCACACCATTTGCACCGTCCAGGAATTCATCGTCCGCCAGACACTGCAACCCTATCTGAATCCGTGGTTTGCCGTGTCGGGCGAATTACGCAAGCACGAAGACATGCGCACACATGCAGACGCAGTCCTGCTCGAATACATCAGGAGACGCCGCCACGAGCCGCCCGGCCATGACCTGCTGCAGACCTTGATGGATGCGCGTTACAGCGATGGCGAAGGCATGAGTGATGAACTCGTCCTCAGCGAGAGCATGCAGCTACTGGTAGCCGGACATGAAACGTCGTCGAACGCGCTATCGTGGCTTTTGTATCTTTTGAGCACACGGCCGGATTGTCTCGAAAGGGTGCGTCAGGAATTCTATTCCGTGTTGGGAGAAGCTCCTCTGACACACGCCGACGTTCTCAAGTTTGAATTTACGACGCAGGTGATCCAGGAGGGGCTCCGCCTCTACCCACCCTTCTGGATGATCGACCGCGAGGCCGTCGCAGACGACAGCGTAAACAACGTGGCGATACCGCGAGGCTCGACGGTCATCGTCTACGTATATGGCGCGCACCATGCTCCCCGCTACTGGCAAGATCCCGAGGAATTCAATCCGGACCGTTTCACCAAAGAGGAGATGAAGCAACGCACGCCATTCACCTTTCTTCCCTTCGGGGGAGGACCGCGCGTCTGCATCGGCCAGCACTATGCGATGCTGCAGATCCTCATGATTTTGAGCGAGCTGATAAGACGGTACGATTTTGAGTTGGTTCCCGGTCAAACGATCGAACCCCGGCCGATGGTCATCCTGCGGCCGAAGCAGGGAATCCGCATGACCTTCATCAATACCGCCGCGGCTCCCCTGTCCATCGCGCAAAACGCCATCTGACAGCGAAACGCCCCGAGCCCCTGAGTCTACGTCCCTAACTCCCTTCTTCCCCGCGACCGGCCGATCTGCTACTTCGCCGAAGTTGCCTCTTCATTTCCCTGCAGAGCGGCGTGAGGCCAGCCATGATCCCATGTCAGCGTGGAAATCTGGAGGGCTGGTTTGCCAGTCGTCGCGTCATAGGCATGAAAAACGATGATGTCGCCTTCAGCGCGCTGCAAGATCGATTCCCCGCCCGGTCCGAGCCAGCGGCCATTGGCTTTGAGTAGCTCCGATCCGCCGCCCTGCAGCATCGGCGTGCCACTCGCGTCGAGATATGGGCCAGTCACCTTTGTTGCGCGGCCAACCATCGTGCGATAGCTGCTCTTCGTTCCGCGGCAGCAGAGGTCGAAGGAGACAAACAGGTAGTAATACCCTCCGTGGTGCACGATGAACGGCGCCTCGATGGCCTCCCAATTTGGCGGTAAACCAGGCTTCGCGGGTTCGGCATTTGCCGGGCGCACACGCGAGGCCAGCGCATAGGTCCTGTTGTCTGCCGGATCAGGTTTTCCAGTGGCAACATCGATACGGCGCATCTTGATGCCGCTCCAGAAGCTGCCAAAGCTAAGCCATGCCTGCCCCTTCTTGTCGAAAACGATGTTGGGATCGATTGCATTGAAATCGTCGCTTGCCTTAGACCTCAGAACCTCACCGTCGTCCTTCCACGCATATTTGGGACTCGCAGGATCGAGGGTTTCATTGGTTGCCAGCGCAATTCCCGAAGTGTTCACGCCGAAGGCGGAATAGGCGTAGTACAAGTGGAATTTTCCGTTGAAGTAGGAAATATCCGGGGCCCACAGCTCTTTCGTGTTCGGGCTCGCTTTGCGAATCCACGCAGGAATATCGCTGAAGACGTGCCCGCACAGCTTCCACTGGGTGAGATCGTGCGAGCAGCGAACGGCAAACTGGCCGCCGTCTGGCGCGCGCCCGGTGGCAAATACGTAGTAGGTGTTTCCTTCGTGCGCAATCGAAGGATCGTGGGTAAACTCATAATCCCCCTGCAGCGTTAAGGCTCGAGGGCTCTGGGCAAAGAGCATCGGCGAAAGTATCAGCAGGAAAAGGACAGAAGCCTTGCGAACGGCGTGCATACGAAAAAACTCCCTCGGCATCAACTGCAATTTGAAACGTGCCTGCTCGTGATTACTCGACATAGGGCCATCCATCGGACGTAAAACCGATGCGGTTGATGCCAAGTGTGGGTGTGCCGTTATTGTTGCGGTCGTAGTAGTGGTAGACGAGTGTCGGCGTGGGCGTGCCGTTTACCGTGTCGGTAAAGACGCTCTGACCGCCTGGTCCGACGATGTTACTGTGCGTGCTGAGCAGGATAGTGCCGCCCTGCTGCGCAAGGTCCTGGCCGCCCCGATCAACAAAAGGGCCGGTTGGACTCGTTGCGCGGCCCACGATAATGCGATAAGGGCTGGTTCCGCTGCAACACGCGTTAATCGAAGCAAAGTAGAAGTAGTATTGCGTCCCATTTACTGTCCAGGGATAGATGAACGAGCCTTCTTCGCCGGCCAGCCGGTAAGCAATCACGGGCATCTCCGCGTTGGCCACCGGCTTTCCGCTGCCTGGATCGAGCTGCACCAGGTGTATGCCGTCAAACCACGACCCGAAGCTTAACCACCAGTTTCCAGATGCATCGGTGAAGGGCGCCGGGTCGATGGCGTTGTAACCCGTGGCGGCGGCGAATCCCCAGCCCGTGGGCGGCGCGCTGCTGTTGCTCCACGATTGCAGAATGAAGCCCTCGTCCGTCCAGGGCCCTGTTGGACTGGTGCTCGTTGCGAAACCGATGAGGGCTTCGCCTCCGAGCGTGTCCGGCTCCCAAGGCAGCGCGTAGTAAAGATAGTAGGTCCCGTTGGAAGCAACCACATCGGGCGCCCAGACGTCGACATTCGCGCCGCTGTTCCACGCAAGCGGCGTTTGCGTGCCGGACCAGGAGGGAAAGTCCGGCCCTATGATCGGGCATTTGGGAGCATACCCGCCCATTTCCGCGGTTGTGCATGATTCGTACGATGAGAACGTGGTCAGGTCGGTAGAGCTGGCAATCGTCTGGTGCGTTCCATAGAGCCAGTAGATACCGGTAGCAGGGTCGACCAGCAGATTCGGATCGTGAACATAAATGCCGTTGCCGGTAACAACTCGCGGCATTGGATACGCAGCCGTGGATGATTGAACGAGTGTCCACTCCTGGCACGTGCATCCCGACCCCGTGGTTGCGCGGGCGCCCTGGTCGATGGTGACCGAGTTTGTCGCCGCTGATCCATCCACCTGCAGGTAGTAGCCGCTGCCTTGATTCTTGATGAGGTAATTACCATCGGCCAGCAGGGAAAGCTGCCAGATGTGATCGTTGCTGCCCGTGTCACTGAACTGCACCGCCTGCGCCCCGGCCGTTGCCGATCCGGCGGAGATGCCCATCACCTGGTGCGTCAGCATGCTTTCAATATTGACCTGATCGCTGGCATAAACGATGGGCATGAAATGCCACATGGAATCCGTTGCGCTCGTATCGCTCTCCTGCACGAGGTTCGCGCCCGCTGTCTGGCTCTGGCCGCTGATGCCAAGTACCATTCCGGAAGCGGCATTCTTGAGCTGAACCTGATTTGTCGTGTCGGGCAAAGTGAGCGTGCCCATATC
>JBATYG010000109.1:0-1823 GCA_049673945.1 Occallatibacter sp. | reverse complement strand
GTGTCGAGGGAGGGGAAGGTAATCCCATGCCCAAACGTATCGTCCTGATCACGCAAATACAAGCAGGAAATAGAGCTAATTGCACAATCTCGAAGGTCCAATCGTCTCCCCGCCCGCTCGATGCTCCCCTATCAATCATCGGCCCAATCATAGGCTCATCGGGTCTCGGAGATCGAAAATCGTCGCGGATCGAACCTGTGGCTGCTATGGTACACTTCGGCGGGAAAACGCTTACCTCAACTCCGGACGAGATTGATCACTCCTGCTGTTGCCCTTTGCCGGCCGTATCTTTTTGCGGCTTGACAATCCTGACAGTAAACCCATTTACTAAGGGGCGAATCATTCCCTTAGAGTCGAGGGCGAAACCTGCTCTCATCAGGTGAAGCAATGCATGCACTGGCACCACTTTTCACATCGGCGGCGGGAACGTCCTCTGCCGGTAGCCTGGCCTTGGTAATCAGCAACTCCTCCCTGGCTCACCTCGGACCTATCGACATCGCCGTCATCGCGATCTACTTCGCCATGGTCATTTGGATTGGCTTCTACCTGAAAGGTCGGGCCAACACCAGCGAAGAGTTCTTCATGGCCGGCCGCGAAATGACCGCATGGATCGCGGGGCTCAGCTTCGTCTCGGCAAACCTCGGCTCGCTTGAGCTGATGGGCTGGGCCGGATCCGCATATCAGTACGGCATCCTTGCCGCTCACTGGTATTGGATCGGCGCTATTCCCGCCATGCTCTTTCTCGGCATGGTGATGATGCCGTTCTATTACGTTTGCAAAACGCATTCGGTGCCGGGCTATCTCAAGCTCCGCTACGGCCAGGGTGCCAGCGTCGTTGCCGCCATTTCCTTCGCCTTCATGACTGTGCTCATGAGCGGCGTGAATATGTTTGCAATGGCTGAGGTCATGAAGGTCGTTCTCGGCTGGGATCTGAACTTCTCCATCATCGTCTCTTCTCTTGCCGTTGCCGCTTATGTCGCCCTCGGCGGCTTGCGCTCGGCCATCTTCAATGAAGTGCTGCAGTTCATGCTCATCTGGGGCGGCGCGCTTCTGGTCCCGATCCTCGGCCTCGTTGAAGCCGGCGGATGGGATGGCTTCAAAGCCAAGCTCGCGCATAACATTCAGACCGGTGTCATCCCTGCCGGCGATTACACCCACATGTGGCGCAGTATGGGCCATTTCACTGACAATCCGATGGGCATTCACTGGACCGGCATCGTCTTCGGTCTCGGCTTCGCCATTAGCTTCGCCTATTGGACGACGGACTTTCTCGTGGTGCAGCGCGTGCTCGCCGCGCACAACTTGCGTTCCGCACGCATGGCTCCCATCATCGGCTCATTCTTCAAGATGGCCGTTCCGTTCATCGTGATCATCCCCGGCCTGCTTGCACTCGTGGTCCTCAAGAATCCCAATGGCAGCCTGATGCACCTCGTGCCCCAGAACCTGGCCACTCCCGGATCTGGCCTGCACAGCTACAACGAGGTCCTGCCGCTGATGATGGTGCGCTATCTGGCGCCCGGTCTGCTCGGCCTCGGCATTACCGCTTTAATCGCCGGCTTCATGAGCGGCATGGCCGGCAACGTAAGCGCCTTCTCCGCAGTGTGGACCTACGATCTTTACCAGCCCCTGATCAAAAAGAATGCCTCTGACGAACACCTCGTCGCCGTCGGCCGCTGGGCCACCATTCTGGGCGTCATCGTCTCCATCGGAACCGCCTACCTGGTCATGGGCGCCGCCGGCATCATGGATTACGTGCAGGCCCTTTTCAGTTTCTTCATCTCGCCCCTGCTCGGCGTCGTCCTCCTCGGCATGTTCTGGAAGCG
>JBATYG010000108.1:0-3208 GCA_049673945.1 Occallatibacter sp. | reverse complement strand
TCGAAGGCCCGCAAGGAGATACCACCCTCGAGGCCGACAGAATCGTCATCGCCGTCGGCAGCCGGCCGGCGATCTCAGAGAAAGTGCCTGTCAACGACCGCACCATCGTCAACAGCGACCAGGTGCTGGACCTCCCCGCTCTTCCGCGCTCCCTCATCGTCGTGGGCGGCGGGGTCATCGGCGTCGAATACACCTGCATGTTCGCGATCCTCGGCGTGCGCGTCACGCTCGTCGAAAAGCGCAATAAGCTGCTCGAATTTGCCGACCAGGAGATCGTCGAGGCGCTGAGCTATCACCTGCGCGACAGCCGCGTGACCATGCGCCTTGGCGAAGAGGTCGAGAGCGTTGAAGAGCTGCCCGACGGAACCGTGGTCGCCAATCTTGAAAGCAAGAAGCGTATCTCCGGTGATGCCCTGCTCTACGCCGTGGGCCGCCAGGGCGCCGTCGACGACCTGAATCTTGCCGCGGCCGGTCTCGAGGCCGACAATCGCGGCCGCATTCCCGTAGACGAAAACTTCCAGACCAAAGTCGAGCACATCTACGCCGTGGGAGATGTCGTCGGCTTTCCCGCCCTGGCTTCCGTCTCGATGGAGCAGGGCCGCATCGCCGCGGCTCGCGCCTTCAACGACAAGATCACCGCCTCCAATCCAGGCTTCTATCCCTACGGCATCTACACCATCCCCGAGATCAGCTTCATCGGCAAGACCGAGGAACAGCTCACCGATGAAGATGTTCCCTACGAAGTAGGCATGGGCTACTATCGCGAAACCGCGCGTGGCCAGATTCGCGGCGACACCACCGGCCGCCTCAAGCTCATCTTTCATCGCGACACGCGCAAGGTGCTCGGCGTGCACATCATCGGCGAGGGTGCCAGCGAACTCGTCCACATCGGCCAGGCCGTAATGACGCTCGGCGGCACGATGGACTACTTTGTCGAAACCGTGTTCAATTACCCGACCCTCGCCGAGTGCTACAAGGCGGCGGCCTTCAATGGCCTGGGCCGTCTGCACCGCTACCAGGCGGAATGAGAGGAACTGCGATGACCACTGCAATCGGCGTCGTGATGACCGAGCACATCGTGGCTGGCCGGCTCGAAGACCTAAAGCTCGCGGGCAAGCCCATCAGCTTTCCCGAGGATTCGCATGAACTCGATGCCCTCATCGCACTGCCCAGCGGCGATCTCGTCGGTGTCATCGCCCAGCAGATCATCAACGTCGCCCGCGACATCGAGAACCCCATCAGCGCCATCGGCGTGGCGGTGCCCGGCGTCGTGCGGCATGGCATCGTCGAAGAAGCGCCGAATCTCGTCCAACTAAAAGGGCTGCGCCTCGCCGAAGAGTTGAAGCGCGTGCTCGCCGATCGCGGCGTTTCGGCGCCCGTTTACATTGCCAACGACGCCGACGCCATCGCCGCCGGCGTAGCCGCCACTCGCGGCCAGCTCGACCGCCTCACCCGCGTATGGACCATCGGTAACGGCATCGGCTACGGGCGCTGGCCCTATGTTGAGGGCGTGTGGGAGGGCGGCCACATCACCGTGACGCTCGATCCCAAAGAGCGGTTCTGCGGATGCGGCGGCATCGGCCACCTTGAAGGCATCACCGGCTATCGCGCCATGCGCATGCGCTTTCTCGATCTCGAGCCCGAAGAGGTCTTCGCGCAGGCCCGCCAGGGCGACCAGCGCTGCCGCGAGTTCGTCGATCTGTGGCACAGGGCGCTGGCGGCGGCTACCGCCTCCTTCATCCATCTCGCAGGACCTGGCCGTTTCTACTTCACCGGACACAACGTGAACTTCGTCGACTTGCCGGTGCTTCGCCGCCATCTTGAAACCATGGTCAAAATGAGCCCGCTGTTGAGCTATTCCCTCGAGGTTCTACCGCCCAGCGATGAGACCGCGCTGCTCGGCGCCGGAGTCAGTGCTCTGCGCGCCCTCACCTGGTAGAGAGCAAAAAAGTGGCGCGGATGTGGAATCCGCGCCACGACAACAAATACAGTCAAGACCCCTTCAGCACTTCCGCTGGTATGTCCGCGAGAGCCTGTCGTGCCAGCTCAGGTGATCTTCGTCAAATATCGACCACGCCAGTCCCAACCCCACCGGCAGCAGTGAAATCAGCACGGCAACCAGCCGGCCCCGCAACTGCTCCGGCGTTGGATACTCGTCGTCAAAGGTGCACAGCGCAATCCCGGCATACATCATTCCCGGCGTTGACTTCGCAGTGAGCAGAAAAAATACCTGGTAGGCGAGGCCGATCATGATGAACCCCGCCACCGCGCTCGTCTCGGCAAACTTCAGCGTCGGATGCGCCACCATGTGGCCGCCAATGCCCCACACCGCGGCGCAGGCCATCACCACGATCAGCGCCAGGTCGACGGCTGCCGCCAGCAGGCGCGCCTCGAGCGGCGCCAGGCTGATCTCGGCGTGGCACCCAACGGTTGGCTCGTGATGGATCTCCCGCTCGACCTGCGGATGCGCACCGAGTTCGATCCCGGACCACTCCGGACCGGACCACTCCGGACCGGACCACCCAGAACCAGCCCACGCAGGATCGGCCACCGCGGCAGCGGCCACCGCAACCATCGGTTCCGTCGAAACCGTGCTTGGGTCCACCTCGAAGATGCTCAACTGCTGCGCGGCTTCCTCCACCGGCACGCCAAGCCGCGGACGCATGCGGCGTGTAGCCACAATCTCGCGCGGAAAATGGATCACGTTGGCGTGAATCGGTTGCGCGTCCACCATCGTAATGCCGTCTTCTGGCTCCTCCAGCGCAGCGACCGCGAGCCGCTGTTGCGGCTCGGGCCGCACCGACTGCGGCTGAGCTGAGCGCGTCGGAAAATCGGGCTCCCAGCGGACTTTCCACGCAACACCTGGGCCCGGCGGCGTGTCTTGCTCGATCGCAGCAGGCTCAGCCAAACCCGCACTCGGCTCCGGTTCCGGTTTCCACCGCGTTGCAGGCTGCCAGCGCTCCTCCGGCTCTGTCGCGAATTGCTCCGGCATCGCAGCTTCGGCTTCAAACCGTTCTGCCCGCTCCCTCTCTTCTTCCTCGGCAATCTGGAGATTGGCAAGCGCCACTTGCGCGGCAGCCTGGGCTTCCAGTGCGGCACTGGTTGCCGTTTCGGCGACGCGCAAGCCAGCGCGGGCTTCGGCGGCCTGCATTTCGCTGTAACTGGGGGCTTTTGAGAATCGGGCAGCCACGCGCGCAGCCGCCTGGGC
>JBATYG010000107.1:0-1608 GCA_049673945.1 Occallatibacter sp. | reverse complement strand
GTCGTCTCCGCCATCACCGCCTGCAGCACGGCCATGTGCGCGTCGGCGTCGGCGGGCGCCCACGCCTGGTAGCCGCCCACGCCTGCCTTCGTTCCATGCATCATCAGGATGTACTTCATCCCATTCGCTCCTCTTCTTCGCTCTTGCTATGCCTGCTCTTGCTACGCCTGTTTGTTCGCCTGGAACATCCAGCGAACCCCAAACCGATCGTTCAACGCACCGTAGATTCCAAAAAAAACCTCTTTCAGCGGATCGGTCACATCGCCGCCCTCTGCCAGCCGCGCAAACAGCGCTTTCAGCTCCTCCGGCGTGCCGCCGCTCAGGTAAAGACAAACGGTATTGCCGCGCACTGCCGTCCGGTCAGGCATCAGCCAGTCCGACGCCGAAAGATCGATCGCCGCGCTCTTGAGCCGAGCATTCACGATCTTCTCCTGCTGAAAGGCCGGCATATGATCTTTCGCTGCCGAGTCCTTCACCCTGGTTGCCGTCAGCTCTCCGCCCAGGCATGAGCGGTAGAACTCCATCGCCTCGCGGCAATTGCCATCAAATAAAAGATAAGGCGTCAAAGTCGTCATTGCATTTCCTCCTGCGTTCTGTTCCGGCGCAGCTCCCGCGATTCGGTTGATCGGTAGAGCCGCCATTGCTGCAACCGACACTGTGGCCCCGACAAATTTGCGTCGAGATATATATCTGGTTTTGCCCATCGGCGTGTTCTCCCTCGATGCTGCATTCCGTCTTTCATGCAGTAGTCGAAGCCGTCACGCCGTTCTCTACATGGCGCGCGAAGTTTTTTTGAAAGAATAGTTGGAAGGCGGACCAGAGCAGAAGCGCCGAATCCCATGAGCGACACGCCAAAGGAGTCAAATGCACTGCTGGACTTATCCGAAGTGCTTTGCCCAGCCTGCGACCAGCCCCGTGGCAAACACCTTCCACGGCTCCCAGTGGTAGAGAAAGTCCTGCAGGCTTTCGAGCGCCACAAGCCCCACCGCGCCCACCACAAATTGCTTCATCAGCCGGTCGCGCCACACGTCCCAGGCAGCCATCAGCGCAAGGATCAGTACATTGCCGTAGAAGTTCCACAAGAACCATGCCACCATCGATTGCGGCTCAGGCAAGAGCCACGCTGACAGGCGTCCGTAGCCTGGATCGAGGATCGCGATCGTGGCGAGAATCATCACGCGCTTGTGCGCCGCCGGATTCCCGCGCAGAGCAATGCCCCACAGCAAAAGAAGCACAAACGCAAGAATGCTGCCAAAATTCATCGCAAGAAACCGGGGACTCGCCGGACCCGCCGCGACAGGTCCTTTTGCAACCAGCGCCACCCACGTCCCGAACACAACCATCAGGCAGGCCCAGCCCGCGGCAAACCATCCCAGCCTCCGGTGCAGCGCCACGCGGTCTTTCACCACGAGCACGATCTGCGCCGTCAAAATCAGCAGCCAGACGGTGAAGACGAAGGCATGAACATGCACCACCTTCGAGGGTGGCGGCACCTCGTGCAGAAACCGCCTCATGTCCACCCCGAACCCGGCGATTATCCCAAGCCAGATCAGGGCGAGCCACACCAGAGACGGCAGCCTGTCTTCGCGGGCGCTCCAAGTGCCCCGC
>JBATYG010000106.1:0-7979 GCA_049673945.1 Occallatibacter sp. | reverse complement strand
ATCTTCGCGATCGGCATCCAGCATGGCTTCGTCATCGAAGCGTTCGTGTCGATCGTCGTACTGGTCAGCGTTGTTGGCTATCTGCTCACGAGCCAGGGTGTGCGCCCGGTGGCGCTGGCAGCAATCGCCGGCCTCGCCTTCTGGCCAATTCTCTTCAATGGCTTTGTGCTGCCGGATCTCTGGTTCGCCGCGCTGTTAAGTGTCTTCCTGCTTCTTCTAGAACGCGAGCAATACGTCGCCGCGGCTCTTATGCTTTTCCCTCTCTGGCTCACGCGCGAGGTCGCGGTTCTCGTGCTGGTATGTTTTCTCATCGCGTACTGGCGCAGGCTGCGGCCCATTTACCATGCGATGGCGCTTGCATCGGGTGTCGCAGGAGCACTGGTGGTGAAACACCTCGCCTCCGTTGGACTGGGCAACCAGGAGCGAATCGGCTACGCGACTTACATGATCGGCAAGGTGCCGTGGAATCTGCTCAAAAACGGCTTTGGCATCATGCCCTGGATCAATCTCCGCACAGACATCTGCGCTGTCCCCGCCTGGAAGATGGATGTGCACTTCGACCGGGTAACCGCCGTCGGAATCTGCGGCTGGGATCCCACATTCCCGCTATGGATGTTTCACATCGCGCTGGCAAGCTTCGGCCTGCTGCCGGTTCTCTTCGTCTTTCTGCTGAAACAGAAACGCGCCTGGTGGCCCGCCAGTCCCCTGCTGCGCTTCTGCATTCTTTACGGGCTTCTCTCCATCGCTCTCGCGCCGATGATCGGGGTTACTCTCGTGCGCTACTTCGGATATGCGTGGCCTCTCTTCGTGATTGCGCTGCCGCGGATGACCCTTGTCACGCGCACACTCACACGCGGCGCCGCATGCTGGTTTCTTCCTGCTCACTTCTTGCTTGCGTGGACTCTGGTTCCCCATCACACCAGGAAATTCACGGTACCCACCGAACTCACTCTGTTCGCGGTTGCGGGCGTGCTGTACATCGCGACATGGATTGCGCTCTCGAAGAGCAGTTCGATTCTTTGCCTAGATCAGATAGACCCGAACCGCGCAGGTCAGGATTGGGGACGTCAGGGCTGCGCAGGCCAGGGCGAAACTGCGTAAGTCACCGTCATCGGGACGCGGCTCAGAAGAAAAACCGTTTGGCCTTTGTTTTAATTATCAGGCGGGACCGCGACGCTGCGCGGTTATGCGCGGCAACTTTTCGACCGCATCTGTCACGATGCCCGGGGTGAGGACTTCTGGCAATAACTGCGGCTGGCTTTGCCCCGGCGCGTAGAGCACGTACGCCGGAACACCGCTCCGTCCGAGCGCCGTCAGCGCCTGCGCGATTGATTCATCGTGCTGTGTCCAGTCGGCGCGCAGCAAGGCCACGTTAGCGTCGACGAAGGCCTTCTGCACCTCGGGACGATCCAACGCCACGCGCTCGTTCACCTGGCAGCTAAGGCACCAGCTTGCCGTAAAGTCCACGAAGACCGGACGGCCTTGCGCCTGGTAGCGGGCGACGGCGTCGGTAGTCCACGGCTGCCAGCCCCCGCGCGCTGGCGTAGATGCCGTTGCCGTGCTTGCCATCGCAAGCTTGCCGGGACTGAGAATGCTCAATACGATCACGCCTGCGATCATCGCGCCGGCAATTGTTGTTGCCCACCGCTTCGCGGGCCAACGGCCCAGAAACCAGCCGGCGATGGCCAGCAGCAGCAGGCAGGCCAGCAACGCAGCCAGCAGCGCTGCTCCGTAGGCCTGCGCCAGCACCCATGCCAGCCAGATCACGGTTGCGAAGACCGGCACCGCGGTCGCCTGCTTCAGCCCTTCCATCCACGCGCCGGGCTTCGGCAAGAGGCGCGTCCACGCAGGCTGCCGAGTGAGAAAAACGTACGGTGCGGCAAGCCCCAGGGCCAGAGCCGTGAAAATGGCAAACGTTACAAGGGCCGACTGGGACAGCGCATAGCCGACTGCAGCACCCATGAACGGCGCGGTGCAGGGTGTGGCAACAATCACCGCCAGCACGCCGGTGAAGAAGCTGCCCGCATATCCCTGCTTCGCCGCGAGCGAGCCGCCTGTGCTGGTGAGCGAGAGTCCAATCTCAAACTGCCCGGCGAGTGACAGGCCGAGGAAGAACAGCAGCCCAGCCATCAGGATAAGAAAGACCGGCGACTGAAACTGGAAGCCCCACCCCAAGCGCGACCCTGCTGCACGCAGAGCCAGCAGCGCCGCCACCAGCACCCAGAAGGAAATCAAAATTCCGGCGGCGTAGACAAATCCGTTCGCGCGCAGCTTGCCGCGCTCCTCATTGCCTGAACGCACAAGCGCCAGCCCCTTGATAAAAAGCACCGGAAAGACGCACGGCATCAGGTTCAGCAGCAGGCCGCCCAAAAATGCCAGCCCCGCCGACTCGATTGCCTTCGACGCCGAGGCACGCGGCGCCACAACACCCGATGCGACATTCGGCACCGCGCCCGGCGCCGCCGCAATCTCATAGGCGCGCCCGCCGCTGAGCTCAAGCACGCCGCGAAGTTGCGCAGGTGCTGCAGCGAGGCTCGTGTCTTTCTTCAGGCTGAGGACCGCCCCATCCGCGGTTGGCGTCACGGTCTGCGGCGAGGGATTATCCAGCACGCTCTGATCTGCCGGGAAAAATTCTGCACTCTGCTCGCGCTGCCCTGTTTTCACGGCGAGGCGAAATCCCTCCGCCGTCGGCTGAAAAACCGCGGTGGAACCTGCAGGAAGCGGTTTCGGAAGCTGCCCGGCAAACCGCGCCACAAGCGCAGCATCGGCAGGCGAAGCATCCGCGCTCGCGCCGGGGCCGGCCACGCTGCGGCTCATACTCAGCTCCGCCTTGCCGGGAATGCACACCTCGCGGCACACCAGCCAGTCGGCTCGTCCGCGCAGCACTGCCGTACCTTCTTTCGCGTTCTTTGCCACGTCGATCGAAAACGGAAAGAGCGCCTCGCCTTCGTAGCCGAAGTCCATCAGCGGTCCCAGCGGCAGCCGCTTCGGCGGCAGAAATTCAAGCGGCCCCGCGCTGATTCCCTCGGGCAGCGTCCAGCGAATGTGCGGCGGCTCGCCTGAATCACCGGCGTTTGCCCAATAAACGTGCCATCCCGGCTCCATCTTGAAGTAGAGACCGGCCTGAACCGATTGGCCGCGCACCAGCGTCTGCGCCGGCACCACCAGCCGCACGTGCAGATGCAGAGCGTCAGCCGAATCTGAGTCAGCCCATAGCTGCAGGCCCGCACCGGCCAGGCACGCAATCGCGACGATAATACGCAGAGTCCTCATTGAGAGAAACGAGCCTTTCCAGTTTGACGCGGGCAGCGCGCGGTAAGACGCTGGAAAACTGCCGATCTGCTTCAGGCGGCTCACCCTTCACAATCCCGAGGCAATCCGCGCGTGCTGGCGGAAGATGCAATCGTTCTGCACGCATTTCACGCCTGCTCCCCGCGCCTTCGCCACGGCCTCATCGTGAATAACATCATCCTGGAGCCAAAGATACGGTATGCCGAGCCGGATCACGTCATCGACAATCGCCGGCACATGCTCCGAGGCGCGAAAAACATCCACCAGGTCGATCCCCTGCGGAAGTTCAGACTTCGCCGCCGCCTGCGCCTCGTCGAGACTCGGATAGCACGTCATCCCGGCGATCTCGCTGAGCACCGGATTCACCGGGAATACTCTGTACCCATTCTCGGCCAGGTAACTCCCGATGTTGCGGCTTGCCCGCCACGGCTTATCGCTCATGCCAACCACGGCAATCGTCCGTGCCTGGTGCAGCATCTCATGAATCACTTCGTGATCATTGTCCATGTCTATACATCCATCTCATCGTCTGCACTGGCTGAAACCGCGGTGCCGCGGCGCTTCGCCAGCAGGTAGCCGCGCAGAAACGGCTCGAGATATCCGTCGAGCACGCGATCGACATCGCCCACTTCCACCTTGGTGCGGTGGTCCTTTGCCATGCGATAGGGCTGCAGCACGTACGAGCGAATCTGCGAGCCGAAGTTGATGTCGAGCTTTGAGTCCTCGATCTTCTTGCTCTCGGCGCGTTTCTTTTCAAGTTCGTACTCATAGAGCCGCGAGCGCATCATCTTCATCGCCTTCTCACGATTCTTGTGCTGCGACCGCTCATTCTGGCAGCTCACCACGATCCCGGTGGGAAGGTGCGTCATGCGCACGGCTGAATCCGTTGTGTTCACATGCTGGCCGCCCTTGCCGCCGGAGCGGTAGGTGTCGATGCGCAGATCTTCAGTACGCAGATCCACCTGGATCGAGTCGTCAATCTCCGGCGAAACGAAAACTGAAGCGAACGAGGTGTGCCGCCTCTTTGCCGAGTCAAAGGGGGAGATGCGCACCAGTCGATGCACGCCGCTCTCGCCGGCGAGCAATCCAAAAGCGTTGTCACCGATCACGGTGAAAGTTGCCGACTTGATGCCGGCTTCTTCGCCGTCCTGGTAATCGTTCATTTCGGTCTTGAAGCCCTGCTGCTCTGCCCAGCGCAGATACATGCGCAGCAGCATCTCGGCCCAGTCCTGGCTTTCGGTGCCACCCGCTCCGGGATGCACCGTGACAATCGCATTCAGCGCGTCGGCTTCGCCGGAAAGCATCGTCCGCGCTTCAAGGTCCTCGGCGAAGGCTCTGAGGGCGTTGATATCGCGTTCGAGGTCGGCGAGAACGTCTTCTCCCTCGCCCGCAAGCTCAAAGTAGGCTTCAATGTCACTGCTGCGGCGCACCAACTCTTCATCGTCGGCCACAAGCGCTTCAAGCCGTTTGCGATCGCGCATCAACGGCTGGCTGGCGGCAGAGTTCGACCACATTGCGGGGTCGGCCAGCTTCGTTTCTATGTCTGAGAGTTCCCGGCGGATGCGAGCCGGGTCAAAGATACTCCCGCAGGTCGCGTACCTGGTCGCGCACGGGAGCATAAGCGAATTCGAGATCGTTAATCGACACGGTTTGCTCTTCTTAGAACCTGGCTTTAGGTTGAATTTTCGCCTTGAGGCCAGTGCGTAACGCCCAGACCCCAATGCATGTAGCAAGTATGGCACACAGCCACGCAAACGCGTCGCCATGCTCCGTGTAGAAGGTCACGTCATCGCGAAAACCGAAGCGCGCCGCGAGTACGCCTGCCTGGTGACGCGGAATGCTCTGCCGCACGCGCCCGTAGGGATCGATCGCCGCCGTCACGCCGTTGTTAGTGTCGCGCAGCAGCCAGCGACGGTTTTCGATCGCGCGCATGCGGGCCATGTTCAGGTGCTGCCACGGCGCGCTCGTGTCGCCATACCAGCCGTCGTCGCTTACGTTCACCAGCACCTGTGCGCCAAGCCGCACAAACTGCCGCACCTCATCGGCAAAGACAGCCTCGTAGCAGATAAAAACTCCGTAGCGGCGGCCGTTCAGACGGAAGACCTTGCGTTCGCTGCCGCGCGTGAACGAAGAGACGCGCCCGGTGAGCTTGCGCGCGAAGAAGAGCAGGTTGCTGTAGGGCACGTACTCTCCAAAAGGCACGAGATGAATCTTGTCGTAGCGGCCCACGCGAGCGCCATCGGCGCCGATCACCATGGCGGAGTTGAAGTCGTGCCACGTCCGGTCCTCGGGCGAGAAATCCATGCCGATCGATCCCACCACGAGCGGCGCCTGTGCTGCCTGCGCCACGGAACGCATCGCCTCAAGAAAGCGCGGATCGCCTTCGGCGAAGGGCGCCGGCGATTCAGGCCACACCACGAGATCAGCATTCGCCGTTGCGACCGCCGAATTGGACACGCAATCGCCTACGCGCGTCGGCATTCCCGTCTCAGGAATGCCGGCAATATACGGGCTGCACGTCATCTGCCCCAGCCGCTTGAAGTGGTTGATCTGCCGGTCCCACTCCGCGTCAGGCCACGAATCCGCCGATCCCACATCGAGGTTCGGTTGCACCAGCACAGCCACGGCCATGGGCTCAGCCGGCGGCGGCGCCAGCAGCAGGCCCGCTGCTCCTGCGAATAGCAGCGCCAGGCCCGCGACGCCCCAGCGCAGCTTTCGGGATGCGCCCTGCGCCAGCAGCCCAAGGGCCAGGATTGCATTCACGCAAACCAGCACAAAGCTGATGCCGTAAACACCCGCCCACGGCGCAAGCTGATTCACCACGGCGTTATCCACCTGCGAGTAGCCAAGCTGATCCCACGGAACGCTCGTGATGCGCGAGGCCGCCAGTTCGAGCGCCACCCAGAAAATTGGTGCGATGGTCAATGCAATGCCGGTGCTCCCCGTCGTCCGCTTCAACCCGGCGACCGCCAGGCCAAACAATCCGAAATAGAGCCCCAGCACAAGGCTGAAGCCGATCAGCAGCAGTGTCGGCGCGCCGGTAGGCATATCGCCGTAGCGCATCATTGTGTCGCGCACCCAGTAGCAGTTGCCGCAATACCACAGAAAGCCGCAGAGATAACCGAGGAGAAAGCCGCGCCTGAGAAAGCGCGGCCGCGCGGTATTGCTATCCGCGAGCAGCGCCCAGAGCAGCGGAACCAGCCCGAACCAGGCGAAGACGCAGCGCCATGGCGGCATCGGGCCCGCCAGAGGAAACGGCAGTTCCAGCAGACCGGCAGACACCGCGGCCGCGGTCCACAACTTCCAGGTGTCACGCTGCATACAGGGGCGAGTGTAAAGCATCGGCGTCGGGCAGCCTCGCGTCGGCCATCGGCAACCCAGCGCCCCAACGGCCTACTCAACAAATTGCGCGCCTCACGTGGGCCCATCTTCTTATTTTTGAAGCACATGCCTATTGTTGTTGACTACCTCACCCCGTGGACATAAACTCAGCCGAGGGCGGACGGGAATTTCGCTCTCGTAACTCTGAAGAACCGACTTCTTACCGGCATACGTGCAATGGCATCTCCTCGAACGACCGTAGCCCCTCCTTCCGACCGCGTCCGGCTCATTGTGGCATCCTCCGTGATGCTCACGTTCATCTCCTTCTGGCGCGCTGCTGCCATCGTTCTCAATGATCTAGCTTCATCCGCCTTCTACGCCGGCGGCATCGCCGAGCAGGCGATCGGGCCCTCCGCGCCCTGGTTCATCCTCGGCGTGATGTTCTTCAGTTTTGCGGTGCGGGCCGTCTACATCGAAAGCTGCTCGATGTTTACCCGCGGCGGTGTCTACCGCGTCGTTAAAGAAGCGCTCGGCGGCGGATTCGCCAAGCTCAGTGTCTCCGCGCTGATGTTCGACTACATTCTTACGGGGCCAATCTCCGGCGTGTCGGCAGGCCAGTACATCGTCGGCCTCATGAACGAGCTCCTGGTCGTCGCCGCTCAGAGCCACTGGCTGCCGCCAGCTTTGATGGACGCCCATGGAAACCCCTTCCAGTTCGGAGTGGATTCAACATCGGCGGTCTTCGCTGCGGCAGTCACCATTTACTACTGGTGGCAGAACATCAAGGGCATCGAGGAATCCAGCGACAAGGCCTTGCGCGTCATGCAGATCACCACCGTCATGGCGGTGATCCTCTTCATCTGGGGCGCCTATTCCCTCTTCTTCGTCGGCATCCACCTGCCGCCGGCGCCCGTCCTGTCCAATCTCAAGTTCAGCAGCGACGCGCTCGGATTCCTCAAGGGCACGTCGCTCGCCAGCACCCTCGGCGCCTTCGGCATCCTCATGGCCTTTGGCCATTCCATCCTTGCCATGAGCGGCGAGGAGAGCCTTGCCCAGGTGAATCGTGAGATTCAACACCCGAAGCTCAAGAACCTGAAGCGCGCGGCGATCGTCATCGCCATCTATAGCCTCACTTTCACCGGCGGCGCCACGCTGCTGGCGTCAATGCTGATTCCCACCTGGCAGCGCATCCATGTCTACCAGGACAACCTCATCGCCGGTTTGGCCATGTACATGGTCGGTCCGATCTTCTGGCGCATCGCCTTCCGCATCTTCGTCGTCGTTGTCGGGTTTCTCATCCTCTCCGGCGCCATTAACACCTCGATGATCGGATCGACCGGCGTGTTGATGCGCGTCGCCGAAGACGG
>JBATYG010000105.1:0-4666 GCA_049673945.1 Occallatibacter sp. | reverse complement strand
TGCCTGGGGCAATCCGCTGGAAGACGGCAAGATCTATATGGCGGATCCAACCTGGTGGTGCCTGCGCCTAATCGGGCGCCTGAGCCCGGGAGTGACGAAGGCCCAGGCCGCTGCGCAAGTGCAAACGGTTTTTCAGCGGGCGGCGTATGTGGGCCTGGGATCACCGATGGCGGGCGAAGAGAAGCCGACCTTGAGCCTGGTGGATGCGAAGGGATTCCCCGAATATGCCGAGGAGTACGGCGGACCATTGAGGTTGCTGATGGGCATGGTGGGACTGGTGCTGCTGATTGCTGTCACCAACGTCGGCATGCTGCTGATGGCGCGCAATACGACGCGGCAGCGTGAGTTCGGCATGAAACTTGCGTTGGGCGCGGGACGCGGCGATCTGTTTCGGCAACTGCTGACGGAGAGCCTGCTGCTCGTGTTGGCTGGCGGGGCGCTGGCGTGGGTATTTGCGCTGTTTGCTACCAGGGCGCTGGGGTTCTGGGCGCAGATTGAATCGAGCCTTGCGCCCGACGGCAGGGTGCTGGGCGTGACGGTGGGCGTTCTGGCAATCACGGTGCTTGTCTTCGGCCTGGCGCCGCTGCGCATCGCATTGTCAGCCGCGCCGTCGCTTGCGTTGAAGACGTCGGCTGCGGTATCGAGCGGGGACGCAGGCAAATCGCGGATGGGCAGGGCGATCGTGGTCTTGCAGATGACGCTGTGCGTGGTTCTGCTGGTCGCCGCGAGTCTGCTGATTCGCACGCTCCGCAACCTGGAGAACACGCCGCTGGGAATAAAGGTGGATGGGCTGGTGGTCTTTGGAGTGAAACCGGAGATCAAGTCGCTCGATCAGGGAAGGGCGTTTTATCGCGAGCTGATCGGCAAGCTGCGTGCGTTGCCCGGCGTGGAATCGGTGACCATTATGGAGGAGCGGCTTGGCTCATGGTCGTCGGACAACAGTAACATGCTGGTGGACGGCAGACTGCCCGATGTACCCACGGGTGGTTCGCGCACGGTTCGCAGCAACGTTGCCGGCCCAGCCTTCTTCACTACTCTCGGAGTGCCGGTGCTGGAGGGGCGCGATTTCGCGGATTCAGACACCGCGACGTCGCCGCACGTCGGCATCATCGACGAAGAGTTTGCCAAGCGCTTTCTGCCGAATGAGAATCCGCTAGGCCACGTGATCGGCACCGATGACGGCAGGTACCAGATGACAGTCGTCGGCGTGGTGAAGGATCACAAGTATCGCAGCATCGATGAAGAGCCGATTCCGATGGCGTGGTACATGTATGCGCAGATTCCGGTGATCGGCAAGATGGATGTTGAGCTGCGGATGCCTGGGGATCCGCTGGCGATTCTGCCGTCGGCGCGGAAGGCAGTGCAGCAGATGGATCCGAACCTGCCTTTGATTCAGCCGATGACGCAGCGGGCGCAGTATGACACGACGATCTCCAACCAGATTCTCTTTGCGCGCCTGGCGGGGTTCTTTGGGCTGCTGGCCGTAGTGCTGGTGGCAACGGGGCTCTATGGCATGCTCGCCTATCGCGTGAGCCGGCGAACGGCAGAGATTGGAATACGCATGGCGTTGGGTGCGAAACGAAGCCAGGTGGTGTGGATGATCCTCGGGGATTCCCTGCTGCTAACGGCGGCGGGGGTGGCGATCGGAGTTCCGTTTGCAATGCTGGTTGGACGCGCGCTGGGGTCGTCGCTCTATGGGGTGCAGCCGCTGGATGCGATGAGTTATTTTGTCGCCCTGTTAGCGGTAACAGGAGTCGCGCTGATCGCGAGCGTGTTGCCGGCGCGGCGAGCGGCGAGCGTTGAGCCGCTGACGGCGCTCCGCACGGAGTAATCCCACGGACGTGGGCGGAGTTCTTGGGGATCGGTGACTTGCAGAAATGCAGATTCTTTCGACTCACCACCCTCGGGCTGAGGAATGTGCCCCTAGTCCCGTTGGCTCAGAATGACATCACCATAGGTCTGTTCAGGATGACACACGTTAGGGTCCGCTGTGACCGATGCCTGCGCGTGGTCAGGCGGCCAAGTTCGTGCGGATAGCACGAGGGTGATGGGCTAGAGCACGCGCTGCTGGCCGGGGAAGCTCAACTGGTCATAGAGCGTGGTGTTGCGGTAGCCGAGGAGCGAAACCAGCGTCCAGATGCCAAGGGCGGTGCCGATGGGGATCTTGATCAGGCAGAGGAAGCCGGCGGCGATGGCGACGATGCGGCCCCACTGCGTGCGTTCCATCAGGCCCCAGCCGGCAAGGAAGGCCAGGGCGGAGCGCACGATCACGATGCTCCACGCGAAGCGCAGCATGATGGGCAGAAAGTCAGGCCCGAAGGGGAATTGCCCGAATGGGCCATGGCCCATGGGACCGAAGCCGTGATGCAGAAAAGAGTTGGCGAAGAGAAGACCGCCGAGACCGGTGAGTAGCGAGAGGCCGCCGTAGATGAACCAGACGATGCTGAGGGCGCGGACGCGGCTCGCGTAGGTCTGCAGTTGCAGATCGAGGTTGGGCACGGGGGGAACCGCAATGGCGATGGGCCGGCCACACTCGGGGCAAACGGGCTGTCCTGGGGCTAAAGCCTGACCACATGAGCTGCAAAACATGGTGACCTCCATGGGCCGGGTCGCGGTTCTGCGCTTCGGCAGAGGTATGAACTTCGATCCACTCCACCTTACCTCATGCAAAGCCACGGGACGTCCGGGTCTACTCCGGCTGTGTATGGATACGCGCACCAGGCTTCGTTCGTTCCCAGCGCTCCTCGTGGCGGTCGTCGCGGAGGGTGAGGGAAGTGACGCGGCCCTGGGCGTCACGTTCGACTGCAATCCGGGTGAGGCTGATGCCGTTGGGGTAGAAGAGGGTGGAGAGAGACTCGGCGGCGAGCTCGGATACTTCGCCGTGGGAGTTCTTCTGGAAGAGCTGGTCGCCCTGGCGGAAGACGGAGATGGCAAGGGCGCCGTGCTCGTCCTGGAAGTCGCCGGTAAAGCTGTCGAGCTGCGCCGGAGTGAGATGCAGGGCGGCCGGGTGCAGCGGAAAGACGATGCGCTCGGAGAAGGGCTGCGGTTCTTCCTTTGGGTCGATGTGGTGAGAAAGGAGCCAGCGCGGCATGTCGGGCTCGTTGAAGGCGCGGAACCAGCAGTCATGGCCGAGGCCCTGGTAGATCCAGAGACGGAAGTGGCCGTCGTTGGCCTTAAAGGCGTCGTAGAGCACTTCGTCTTCGCGCAGGGGGACGACGGGATCGAGGTTGCCGTGGAAGACCCAGACGGGGGTTCGGCCGACGGCGCGCGCGTATTCGCCGGGGAGGGTGGCGAGTTCATGCCAGCGCTCGGGGGCGTAGCTCCAGAAGATGCCGCCGGCGGCGATGGCGATGGCGGCCCAGCGTTTAGGGTAGGTGCGGGCGATTTCCCAGGCGCCATAGCCGCCGAGCGAAAGGCCGGTGAGGTAGGTGCGCGCGGGGTCGGCGTGGAACTCGGCGGTTTCGCGGTCGAGCGCGGCCATGGCCATGGCCATCATGTCGGGATCGGTCCAATAGTGATATTGCGGGCACTGCGGCATGACGATGATGAAGGGCCAGCGCTCGGGGTGGTCGCGCACGGCGGCGGGCAGGCCGATCTGGGTTTGCCACATTCCTTCTGCGCCGCGCTCGCCGCGGCCGTGCAGAAAGAGGATGATGGGCCACTGCTTGTGGTCGTCGCGGCGAAAGCCTTCGGGCAGGTAGAGGGTGAAACGGTAGACGGTGTTATGGAACTCAAGGCTGCGATTGAGGAAGCCTGTTTCCTGGAAGTTTCTGGGGTGCGAGAAACGGGGCTTCGCCGCGGCATGAGCCGTGGGCGCTGCAATTGCCAGGATGACGGGAAGGGAGGCCGCCAGTAGTCTCGCGATTCGACGCATGTCTTCACCCATCATAAGACGGGCATAAGACGGGCGCCGAGTGAAAGCTCGGAGCCGACAGGCGCGTTTGCCGCACAACATGAGGATGGAGTAATTTCTGCGGTTTTCCTGACTGCTTCTTTATGACGGGGCGTGAAAGAATCAGACGGAACCTGCCAAGAGAATTATGAACCATCTCGAATCCGGAGCCACGCTCGACCACTACCGAATCGACCGGGTGATCGCGCACACCGGCATGTCTGTGCTTTACAAGGCAACCGATCTGAACGATGGCCGGGTTGTGGCGCTGAAGGTGCCATTGCCGGAGATGGAAGCCGATCCGGTGCTCGTCGAGCGCTTCCGGCGCGAAGACGAGATCGGGCAGATGCTCGATCATCCGGGCGTCGTGAAGACCTACAACAGCGAGCACCGCAGCCGTCCTTATATGGTGATTGAGTGGGTGGAGAGGCGTCCGCTGCGCAGCATTCTCAACGAGGGGAAGAAGCTGCCGGTGGAGCGGGCCGAGAAGCTTACGATCAAGCTTTGCGCTGCGCTGGACTATATGCACAAGCACGGGATCGTGCACCGCGACCTGAAGCCGGAGAACGTGATGGTCGATGAGCAGGACAACATCAAGCTCATCGATTTTGGAATCGCGATGAAGGAAGATGCGCGGCGGCTGACGTCTGTGAATCTTTCGGCGTCGCTGGGAACGCCGGACTATATCTCTCCCGAACAGGTGAAGGGGCAGCGCGGCGATCAGCGCAGCGATATTTACGCGCTGGGAGTGATGCTCTTCGAGATGCTGACGGG
>JBATYG010000104.1:0-12541 GCA_049673945.1 Occallatibacter sp. | reverse complement strand
GCCCGCAGGCTCCGCCTTTCACGAGCCGGCCGGCGTCACCATCGCCGCCTTCGACAACGCTTCCGACACCGATTCCCTCACCTTCGTCGCCTTTTATCTCCTCGACGGTGATCAGGACCTCATCACCATGCTCGACAAGTAAGGAGCCGCTCATGCCCCGTGCGATTCACTGGACTGACTCAGAAGAAATCGGCATTCAGTTGCAGGAGAAGTATCCCGATCTCGATCCGCTCACCGTGCGCTTCACCGATCTGCACAAGTACGTCATCGAGCTCGAAGATTTCGCCGACGATCCGTCCAAATCCAACGAGGGCCGCCTTGAAGCCATCCAGATGGCCTGGCATGAAGAGTGGCAGGACGCCAACAAGTAGCCGTCCCTTTTTTTGTGTTTCCCTGCTGCTGTTCGTTCGACACCACCTCAGGTAGCCGTATACGGTGACCTGCCATTTTCCTTGCGAAAACGGGTGTCATTCCCTGCACACCTTCACGGCTCCGGATTAACGGTCCCGTGCTTGCTCGCTCCATCCGAACAGCGCCTCAAAGTGTACGAACTCTCGCTCCTCGCCCGGCACCAGGTAAACGCTGATCACATCGAAGCGCACCGGCGCCGCGTGCGGTAGCTGCCGCACATAACGCCGCGCCAGCCTGCGCAGAATTGTCCGCTTCTGCCGGTCCACTGCTGACTCTGCCGGCGTCAGATCATGCGCCGTCCTCGTCTTTACCTCGACGAAACACAGCATCGGCCCATCCCAAGCGATCAAATCCACATCACCCGGAACATCACCGCTCGACCACCGCCGCGCTACAACCGTGTAGCCCTTGCGGCGCAAAAAGAAAAACGCCGCGTCTTCTCCTTCAAGGCCAACTGACAGATGACGCGGCACTTCGGCAGCGTTGCCGCGGCCTTTTGCAATGCGATCCAGCCCGCCCACCGCGCGCTCCAGCAATGAAATGGAAGACATTGCCCTCCATTGTCACCTGGAGACATGCACGATGCAAATGTTGCCTGAAATCGATCTGCCTGACGCAAAGGGAAAGGGCCAAGAGAAATCTCCCGGCCCCTTTCCCTTCGTGAACTTCCATTGGTATCACGCATTCGCCGTCGCCGGCTCCTCTGCGTGGGCGTGCTCCGTCTCCACCTGGGTCAGCGCATCTTCCAGGATGTCGAGGGCGACCGTCGCCTCTTCCTCGCTCACAATCAGCGGCGGGCACAGCCGCAGCGACGTCTCGCCGCAGCCAAGGATCATCAGGCCGCGCTCGAAGGCCAGCGACTCCACGCGGTTACGCAGCGTTGCCGCCGGCTCCCGCGTCGTCTTGTCCTTCACCAGCTCAATGCCGATCATCAGCCCGCGGCCGCGTACATCGCCCACCAGCGGATGTGTCTTCTTCCAGCCTTCCAGGCGCGCCAGGATCTTGGCGCCCACCTTCGCCGCATTCTCAATGCCTTCGCGTTCCAGCACGTCCATCGTCGCCAGCGCCGCGGCGAGCGACACTGGATTTCCGCCGAACGTCGAAGCGTGCGAGCCCGGAACCCAGTCCATCACGCTGGCCTTGGCCATGCACACGCCCAGCGGCATACCCGAGGCAATGCCCTTCGCCATGCACACAATATCCGGCTCCACGCCAGTGTGTTCAATCGCCCACCACTTGCCCGTGCGTCCCGCACCCGATTGCACTTCGTCGGCCACCAGCAAAATGCCATGGCGGTCGCAGATCCGGCGCAGCTCGCGCATGAAGTTTGTCGGCGCCACCACGTAGCCGCCTTCGCCCTGAATAGGCTCGACGAAAATCGCCGCCACTTCCTCCGGAGGCACAATCGTCTTGAAGAGCTTCTCTTCGATATACCGAGCGCAGCCCAGCGCAAACGCCTCTTCTTCCTGCGGACCGCCCATGCATCCGCGATACGCATAGGGATAGCGCACATGCGTCACACCCGGCACCAGCGGAGCGAAGCGCCGCTTCTGCTGCGGCTTCGACGCTGTAAGCGACAGTGCCCCCATCGTGCGGCCGTGAAAGGCGCCCAGAAATGCGATGATGTGCTGTCTGCCCGTGTGATACCGCGCCAGTTTCAGCGCGCACTCAACCGCCTCGGCGCCCGAGTTGCCATAAAAGAACTTGTGCGGCCCCTTCATCGGCGCCACCGCCGAGAGCCGGGTCGCCAGATCCGTCAAGTGCTCGTCGTAAAAGTCGGTGCCCGAGATGTGAATCAGTTCCGCAGCCTGCTTCTGAATCGCCGCTACCACCTCAGGATGACAGTGGCCCGTCGAGGTCACCGCGATACCCGCTGCAAAATCCAGAAACTCGTTGCCGTCCACGTCCTCAATCCGCGTGCCGCGCCCGCGCTTCGCCACCAGCGGATACGACCGCGTATAGCTCGGCGAGATCAGCCGCGCATCCGCTTCCACCGCGGCTCGCGCCCTGGGCCCGGGTAGCGGCCCAACCAATTTTGGTCCATACTTTGCGTGCAATTCGCTCTTCGTCATCTTTTGATCTCCCCATCGGTTGGTTACGAGGCCGCGGCACTTGAAGGGAATAAGCACTCCGGATGAAGCGCGGCCAATGACCCTGGCTGAAAGGGTCGTCCACTTGCATTCGCTCCTCGGCACTTGAGGGCGAGAAAGCAGGCGAGGACTTCGGCGGTCCGGTACTAATCGCCGCCGAAGAGGCTAGGTCGGGTGCGGGTCGGTAGCACACGCAGGTGGCGCCGCGGGCAGATGCCGCGCGCACGCTGCCGCGACCAGCACTTCGACGCTGGCACTAGCGGCATACTGGCTGTGGCATGGCTGTTGATAGGGCTGCGCATGGGAAATCCCGCTGGTTACGAGGATAGCACGCAGCCTTTTTGCGAGCTCCCACATCGTTTCGCATTGTCGCCACGGCACGAAAGTCCATTGTTTATATATGTCTTGCGTCACTTCGTCGTTGACTCTTGATGCGCCGCAAGCTAACCTCCCGCCAAGCCTATTACAAGACCTGAAGGAAAATGCACCCGATCCATTCGGCTTTTGCATTGTGCCACTCGCTTTTCGCTCTTGTCGCGATCGGACGGCCTGTTCCCGGCGACGAAACCCGCCTCATCTTTAACAGGATCATGGGGATGGTTGGCGTCGCGGCACCGAACAGCTATCGTCACGGCGGGGCCCCCGCGCGCCGCGTCTCTTGCGTTGCCGGCCCCTGGCTCTGGCTCCAGCTTGGCTGCCTCATCCTCCTCGTCCTCTTCGTGCATGAGAGCGGGCACGCCATCGCGGCGATCGCTCTGCGCATGAAAGTGACGCGTGTGACCATCGGGCCATTTCGCTGGTCGCTGGCAGGCGAACGGTGGCACTTCCAGTGGGGTGGCCACCACATCCGGTTGATGGAGGTCCTGGCCGTCCCTCTAGCAATGAATCATTTCCGGCGGCGCAGGATCATCCAGCTTCTGGTCGGCCCTGGCGCAAACCTTGCCACTGGACTGGTTGCCCTCATCCCTCTCTACACGCTGCAGGGCCCCGTCCATGGGGAGCGGCTGGTAGTTTCCATTTTTGCGGTTGCCTCCCTCACGGCCGGCATATTCAACCTCATCCCATTTCGCATAGGCTCTTCTGGCTACTCAGATGGCGCCAGGATTTACCAACTGGCCTCCGGCGGTCTCTGGGCCGAATATCAGCGGCTCCAGGCCATGATGCACGCCAGCGTGATCACCCCTCGGGCACCGCGTGAATTTGATATCAGAACCATACAGGCCGCTGCCGGAACAGTCGCCTTAGGCGGCGATCAACTTTTGATGTACCTCACGGCATACGCCTGCTTCTTCGACAGGGGCGAATTTGCTGACGCCGCCCACGCCCTCGATCAGGCGCAGAGTTTTTGCAACGAAACAGCGCTCGATATACCGGCGGAGTGGTATTCCGTCTTCGTCTTTGGTTTCGCCTACCTGCGCAAGGATGCCGTCACCGCAAGATATTGGTGGACAAAGCTCGAAGCTGATTCCATCTATGACAGCCATCACCATCAATGGACTTCGCTCGCCGCGCTTCTCTGGAGCGAAGGCCGCCTCAAAGAGGCTGAGCTAGCCTGGAAGAGGGCAGATCTCTGGGCCGCCTTACTTCCCCCCTCCGGCTACGCCGAGATGGAACGGAAAGCCGTGACCCTTCTGCGCGCGGCCCTCGCCGAATCGTCTTCAAGGGACGCAGGAGAGCCCTCTAGGTAGCATCGCTCCGACCCCGTTAGACGCAGAAAGGGCTGAGGGAATTCCCCCAGCCCTTTCTGCAAGCTTTGGTTAGACTTTCTAGATTCTGCCTGAATCCCGCAAATGGCTTACAGCGGCTGAACGTCCGCAGCCTGCCATCCCTTGGGTCCCTTCACGACGTTGAACTGCACAGCTTGACCTTCCTGCAGACTCTTGAAACCACTCGAGTTGATCGCTGAGTAGTGCACGAAGACATCTTCGCCGTTCTGACGCGAGATGAAGCCGAAGCCCTTCGCGTCATTGAACCACTTCACGGTACCTTGTTCCATTTTGCTCGTAATTCCTGATTTTTGAATTGCGCTGGATGAATCGGAGCGACCATGGCAGAATCCTTGCTTGGTTGGGCGAGTACTGCACACGCCCGGTTCGGCTCTAACGCTACGCGTAGTGTAACACCGCTCCCTCGGCAGCCCGCCAGCCAATTCTAGCCAACATTATTTTCCCATTGCGGGAAAACCCCACAGAATGAGCCCTCTGCCGCCGGGCACTGCGCTGTGGTACGGTGATTCTGGCCATGCCCAACGACCCGGTTCCCGGACTTCTAGGCGCCGCCACACACGCGCTCGAAGCACACTTCGGCTCCCTTCCTTCCTTCGAGCCCGCCACGGCCGCTGCCACTGACGACGCCGCGATCGCCCGCGTCCTCGACCTTGTCGCTCAACGCCTCGGCGACAACTACCCCTATTTCCATCCCCTTTATGCCGGGCAGATGCTCAAACCGCCCCACCCTGTCGCGCGGGCGGCTTATGCCCTGGCCATGACCATCAATCCCAACAACCACGCCCTCGACGGCGGTCGCGCCAGCTCGCAGATGGAAATCGAAGCCGTAGCCGGAATCGCCCGCATGTGCGGCTGGACCGAATACCTCGGCCATCTCACCTCGAGCGGCACCCTCGCCAACCTTGAAGCTCTCTGGATCGCCGGGCAACTCGCGCCCGGCAAACGGATCCTCGCCTCCGAGCAGGCGCACTATACGCATCAACGCATCTCCGGCGTACTTAGGCTCAACTTTGCCTCTGTCGCCAGTGACAACCAGGGCCGCCTTAACCTTGAAGCCCTTGAGGATGAGTTGCGCAAGGGCGACGTCGGCACCGTCGTCGTAACCCTGGGCACCACCGCCATCGGCGCCGTCGATCCGCTTCACCACGTTCTCGCTCTCCGCAACCGCTATTCCTTCCGCATCCATGTCGATGCTGCTTACGGCGGCTACTTCCGCCTCGTCCCGGATTCGCTCGATGCCTCCGGCCGCGCGGCGTATGCCTCCCTCGATCAGGCCGACTCCATCGTCATTGACCCCCACAAACACGGCCTGCAGCCCTACGGATGCGGCTGCATTCTCTTTCGCGATCCTTCCGTCGGCCGCTTCTACAAGCACGACTCCCCTTACACCTACTTCACCTCGAAGGAATTGCACCTCGGCGAAATCAGCCTTGAGTGCTCCCGCGCCGGCGCCTCCGCGGTCGCGCTCTGGGCCACGCAGCAGTTGCTGCCTCTCACGCCCGATGGCGACTTCGCCCGCGGCCTCGCGCGCAGCCGCACCGCTGCCCTCGACCTCGACAGCCGCCTCCGACACAGCGGCCGCTTTCAGCCCCTTGTCGCCGGCCCTCCCCAGCTCGACATCGTCGTCTGGAAGCACAACGTTCCGTCCATTGCCGAAGCTTCCAGCCTGGCCACCCAAACTTTTGGGGCCTGCGCCAAAGACGATCTCCACCTCGCGCTTGTACAATTGCCGCATTCCTGGTTCCAGTCCTCTGCTGCGTCGTCTGCAGGAAGCACAGTCGAGACAGTCACATGTCTTCGCTCAGTGCTCATGAAGCCTGAACACCAGGAGTGGATTGAGACCATCTGGCGCAAGTTGACCGCCGCCAGCAATTAGCCCAGGGGGAGCGCTCCTGCATGACGGACAACTGCCAGACTTCAGCCGCGCAAGAAAACGTTGTCATTCAGGCCGCTGCCTGCTCCGTCACCCTCCTGCCCCACCTTGGCGGCAAGATCAGCTCCCTCCGCGTCAACGATCTCGAGCTCCTCCAGAGACCTCTCGCGCCCCTCGCGCCGCGCACACCCACCATGCCCTTCGATACCGGCGACGCAAGCGGCTGGGATGAATGTCTGCCCTCCGTCGCTGCCTGCTCCATCGCCACTGAAGCCGGCACTGTCCACATTCCAGATCACGGCGATCTCTGGCGCGTCGCCTGGGAGCCCATCTCCGCGTCCACGCTGCGCGGCGAATGCTTCTCGCTGCCCCTCACGCTTGAACGCTCCATCATGCTCGACCAGACCGCCGGCGGCTGGCAGCTTCGCCTCAGCTACAAGCTCACCAACGCCGGTCATCATCCCGCGCCCTGGGCCTGGTCCGCGCATCCGCTCTTCGCCGTCGATCCTGGCGACACAATCGTTCTTCCCCGCTCGGTTACCTCTCTTCGAGTCGAAGGCTCCGCGGGCAACCGGCTGGGCAAAGCCGACGACACGGTCTCGTGGCCGGTCGCAGCCCTCAACGGCACGCTCCGCACCGACCTCAGCGTCGCGCAGTCGCCGCATTCCGGCATCGGCAGCAAGCTCTTCGCGGGTCCTCTTTCCCGCGACGACAACTGGTGCGAGCTGCACCGTCCCCGCGCCGGCCTGCGCCTTCGCGTTGGCTTCAACTCCGCCGTCACTCCCTTTCTCGGCCTCTGGCTCTGCTATGGCGGATGGCCTGATCGGCCCGGCCCGAAACAGAATTGCGTCGCACTCGAGCCCTCAACCGCACCCGTAGACTCGCTCGCTCAATCAGGACCGTGGTCCCGCACCCTTGAGAGCGGCCAATCGGCCTCCTGGTTCGTCTCTCTGGATATTGAAATTATTTAGGTGAAGCCATGCATGACCCTGCAGCACTGCGTTCCCTCCACCTCCGCCGCTTCAATGCCGAACCCGCCCTCTTTGCGGCGCCCGGCCGCGTCAACCTGATTGGCGAACACACTGACTACGCTGAAGGCTTCGTCATGCCCGCGGCGATCGACTTCGCCACCCTCGCCGCAATTTCTCCGCGCAACGACGGCAAAGTCGTCCTCTACTCTGAGAACTACCCCGGCGAAGGCCGCACCTTCGATACCGCTGGCCTGCCGCCGGTGCGCTCCGGTCACTGGACCGACTATCCCCTCGGCGTGCTCTCGATTCTCGCCGGCGAAGGCAACGCCATCCCCGGCCTCAGCCTCACCCTCTGGGGCGACGTGCCTCTCGCCTCCGGCCTCTCGAGTTCCGCTTCCGTTGAAGTCGCCACGGCCATCGCCGTCCTCTCGCTGCTGGGCGTCTCCTGCCCCGGCCCTGGGCTCGCCCGCCTCTGCCAGCGCGCCGAAAACCAATTCGTCGGCGCTCCGAGCGGCATCATGGACCAGTTCATCTCCGCCAACGGCGCCGAAGATCATGCTCTCCTCCTCGACTGCCGCGACCTCAGCTTCAAACTCGCGCCCATTCCTCCCAGCGTCGCCCTCGTCATCGCCAACACCATGGTCAAGCACTCCGTTGCCGGCGGCGAATACACCACGCGCCGCGCCGAAGTCGAAGAAGCCACCGCCGTTATCGCCCGCCATCGCCCCGAGGTCCGCTTTCTCCGCGACGCCACCGTCGAAGACCTCGCCCGCTGGGGCGCTCAGATGAGCCCCAAAGCCCTCAAGCGCGCCCGCCACGTCATCACGGAAAACACCCGCACCGTGGCCGCGGCTGAAGCGCTCATGCATCACAACCTCGCTCGGCTTGGCTGCCTCATGGCTGAAGCCCACGTCAGCTACAGCCGCGACTTCGAGGCAAGTTGCATTGAAGCCGACACCATGGTCGCCCTCGCCCAGGATCTGCCCGGCCTCATCGGCGCCCGCCTCACCGGCGGCGGCTTCGGCGGCTGCACCATCAATCTCGTCGACCGCGAGCACGCCGAGGAGTTCTCTGAGGCCCTCGCCGCCCGCTACGCCGGAGAAACCGGCATCGTCCCGCAAGTCTTTATCTGCCACGCCTCGGGCGGTGCCCATAAGCTGCCCTGATTCCCCAGCCAGCCTCCGGCCCCATCGCGCGGTCGCTGCAACTCGCTGCTCAGACGTCAGAGGGCCGCCGCATCGTTACTCCCGGCCGCCCCTGTGATCCCGCCCGGAGCACAAGTCCATCCCTTCTCTTGCTAAAATCGCTGAGTGCTCAGGGCGGGCTAGAGAGACGCAATCACGTCGCCCGCCGGCACATATTTTCAGCATTGCGGACCCCGGCCCTGGGACCTGCCTTTACGCCGCAGAGAGACATACCCGATGCAACAGGAATCGAACAGCTTCTTTCCCAATCAGACTTCTCCCCATTCCCGTCTCGTCGCGTACTTCTCCATGGAGATCGCGATCAACCCTGCCATGCCCACCTATTCCGGCGGCCTCGGCATGCTCGCTGGCGATACCCTTCGCTCCGCGGCCGACCTCGGCCTCCCCGTCGCGGCCTTTACTCTCGCCCATCGCAAAGGCTACTTCCAGCAACATTTGAACTCCGCCGGCGAGCAGACCGAAGAAGTCCAGCCATGGAATCCCGCCGACTTCTGCAAGGAACAGGAAGCCCGAGTCACTGTCGCCATTGAAGATCGTGTTGTCACCATCCGCGCCTGGCGCTACGACCTCGTCGGCCGCGCCGGCCACATCGTACCCATCTATCTGCTCGATACCGACATCGACGGCAACTCCGGCCTGGACCGCGGCCTTACCGACCACCTCTACGGTGGCGACACCAACTACCGCCTTCAGCAGGAGATCCTTCTCGGCATGGGCGGCGTCCGCATGGCCGGCGCTCTCGGCCTCGCCGTCAGCGTCTATCACATGAACGAAGGCCACGCCGCGCTGCTCACCCAGGCCCTCCTCGAGAGCCAGCTTGGCGGCGGCCCGCTCGACACAATCCCCGAGGCCGACATGGACCAGGTGCGCCGCAAGTGCGTCTTCACCACTCACACCCCCGTTCCCGCCGGCCATGACCGCTTCTCGATGGAGCAGACCGCCCGCATCCTTGGCCGCGATCGCGCAGCGCGCCTTGAAAAACTCGGCTGCTTCCGCGACGGCCTGCTGAACATGACCTTGCTCGCTCTGCGCTTCTCCCGCTACGCCAACGGCGTCGCCCTGCAGCACGGCAAGGTCTCCCGCGAGATGTTCCCCGAGTTCCCCATCGACTCCATCACCAACGGCGTGCACGCGCCCACCTGGATCTCCGCGCCCGTCCAGCAGATGCTCGACGCCCACATCCCCTCATGGCGCCGCGACAATCTCTACCTACGCAACGTCATCGATCTGCCCGAAAAGGAAATTCTCGACGCCCATGCGCGCGCCAAGGAGGCTCTTCTCGGCGAAGTCGCCTCGCGCACCGGCCTCGTGCTCAACCCCCGCGTGCTTACCCTCGGCTTTGCGCGCCGCGCCGCCACCTACAAGCGCGCCGGCCTGCTCTTTACGGATCCTGAACGTCTCCTCAAAATCGCCACCGAGGCCGGCGGCCTGCAGATTCTCTATGCCGGCAAGGCGCACCCGCAGGACTTCCCCGGCAAACAGCTCATTCACGACGTCATCGAGATGGCGCACAAGCTTTCGAACGAATCCCTGCGCATCGTTTATCTCGAAAACTACGCCTGGGATCTCGGCGCACTGCTCACCGCCGGCGTCGACGTCTGGATCAACACGCCCCGGCGGCCCTACGAGGCCTCCGGCACCAGCGGCATGAAAGCCGCCCTCAACGGCGTGCCCAGCCTCTCAGTTCTCGATGGATGGTGGATCGAGGGCTGCATCGAAGGCGTCACCGGATGGGCCATTGAAGATGGAGCCGGCGACCCCGAAGAGGCCGACTCGCTCTACAACAAGCTCGAGCAGGCCGTCATTCCTCTCTACCGCGACGCACCTCTGAAGTGGGCGCGCCTCATGCGAAGCACGCTCGCGTTCAATGGTTCCTACTTCAACACCAACCGCATGGCCTACCAGTACATGCGAAACGCCTACTTCCCCATCCGCCTGGCCGAGCCCCTCAAGGTTGAAGAAGTCGCCTACGCCGACTGATCCCCGACACCCCAAGTCCCACGAAAACAGCCGCCTCACGTCCCGGTTTGCGGGACGTGGGAAAGCGCGAATCAATCCCCGCGGGAACTGTGAACTATGAGGTGTGAACTCTTTGGGGCTCTCGAACCGCTTTGCTCTCTGCCCGAGTCGGCCCGTGCTGCGCGCTCTTCTGCGCCGACTCGATCCACTCATTGAAGCCGACTGCCATGATCAGCACGAACGTGACATACAGCAGGCTCAGGTCGCGGATCTCGGCCGGCGTGCAGAACAGGGCAAAGAGCGGAAAATTAATCGCCGCGGCAATCTTGGCGTGCAGTTTTACCGCGGGCGATAGCTTTTTCCAGCCGCGCCATACCGTCCACACAATCAGCGCAATCGGCAGCACACCGTATACCCGGGGCACCCGCACGCCGTAGGTTTCATCCATTGGCCAAAAGAAACTTTTGAAATTCCTAAATTCTCCAAGCTGATCCATGTACTGCGGAATCACGCTCGTTCCCTCGTTGTGCGCGAAATGTATCCGCACGGAAAGATAGAGCGCGCCGCAGAGAAGTAAAAGCACTGCGCTTCCTGCAAACGTCGCTGCTTTTGAGTTCCGCCGCCGCATAAGCGGATAAAGGCACGGGATGAAGAATAGGAAAGACTCCTTGTTCCACTCCGCCAGAGCCACGATCGGGATCAGCCAGTACCACTCGAACTTCACGGCCATCCACACCGCAAGGCACATCAGGGCGAGTTCGACGAAGTCGTACGCAAAGCCGGAGGGAAGCTGAAAATAAGGCATCAGCATGATGAAGAGAACGGCCGCAAACGCCGAGGCAGCGGGAGGCACGGACATCACCCGGCAAACCATGTACATCGCGTACGTCGACAGCAGAACAAACCCGAACGTAATGAGGTAAAGAAGCTGGTAGCGGTAGAAGTAGGCCTTATTCTGCGCCGTCGGCGAGCTTGCGATGGCGATCAGGCAGGCATCCAGGCCCGATTTCTGGTGAACGAACAGGTAATCCTTGAACTTGCGCGGCGTCGCGGCGTCGATCAGGTTGAGCGTATCCGGCAGCAGGCGACGATAAATATACGGCTTGTGGGCCGTGCCATCCACCATTGCTTCAAAGCTTGTCTCATACCAGTCGCCGCGAACGCCCGCCTCGCGAAAATGCGACTTGTCGTAAAAACCAGTGAAAGAAGCCGATGCCGCAACAAAAAACAAAACAAAAAGACACAGGTTGTAATAGAGCTTTGAATTTCGATCCAGCCACGATCGAATTCCCATGATGCCTCCAGCGTTCGGGGACCTTGTTTACATAATGAGCTATAGGGAGAACGTCTGAAAGCCAAGATAGCATTTGGCTGCGGCACATGAAGAGGATGTACACAAGAATGAACTGCCCTGCCCGAAAAGCTCAAGGGCCGACTGCTCGCACGGGCGATCGCCGTCAGGCTAATCACCGTGCTGCGTCTGCCCCTCCAGTTCCGAGCCGACCCGGTGGAGCTTCATCACCTTCCACTGCAGGCGGTCAAAGAAGAGATACACCACCGGCGTTGTAAACAGCGTCAGCGCCTGCGACACGATCAATCCGCCCACGATCGTGATGCCCAGCGGCTGGCGCAGCTCTGAGCCCACGCCCAGGCCGACCGCCAGCGGCAAACCACCGAACAGCGCGGCCATCGTCGTCATCATGATCGGCCTGAAGCGCAGCAGGCATGCCTCGTAGATCGCCTCCACCGGCGGCAATCCCTGGTCGCGCTCTGCCTGCAGCGCAAAATCAATCATCATGATTGCATTCTTCTTCACGATCCCGATCAGCAGCAGAATTCCGATCAAGGCGATGATACTGAGATCGATGCCCGTGAGTAGAAGCGCGAGAAACGCACCCACACCCGCCGGCGGCAGCGTGGAAAGAATCGTAAATGGATGAATCAGGCTCTCATACAGGATTCCCAGCACGACATACACGGCGACGAACGCCGCAAGAATCAGGTATGGCTCGTTCCTGAGCGAGTCCTGAAAAGCCTGCGCCGTGCCCTGGAAGCTGGCGTGGATGTTACTCGGCATGCCCATCTCGCGCTGCACATCCTGAAGAGCCGTCACTGCTTGCCCCAGCGAGACGTTCGGCGCGAGGTTGAACGTTAGCGTTACGGCCGGATACTGCCCCTGGTGATTAACAGCCAGCGACGTCCTCTGCCGCTCAAAGTGCGCGATCGTCGAGAGGGGAATCATCGCGCCGCTCGCAGCCGCCGTGGGCCCCGCGGCAACCGCCTCCGGCGGCGCAGCGGTTGCGGC
>JBATYG010000103.1:0-1908 GCA_049673945.1 Occallatibacter sp. | reverse complement strand
GCAAATTGTGGCATGGGTGTAAAGGTCAGATGATGAACGGCATACGCGGCATTCGGGTGGATAAATGGCTCTGGGCGGCGCGCTTCTTCAAGACGCGGGCGCTGGCGGCAAAGGCCTGCGACCTGGGACGGGTGCACTCGAACGGCGTTGAAGCCAAGCCGGCGCGCGGGGTGCGCGTGGGCGATATGCTGCGCATCCGCAATGAAGGCGGGGAATTTGCAGTGGAAGTGCTGGGAGTGAGCGAAATGCGCGGACCGGCTGCGGTGGCGCAGGCGCTTTACCGGGAAACAGAAGCGAGCAAGGAAGAGCGGATGCGGGTCATCGAAGAGCGTAAGGCGTTGCAGCAATATGCTCCGCTGCCCGAGCATAGACCAAGCAAACGCGACCGGCGGAGAATCATCCAGTTTCGCGGCGGGGCGTAAGGACGCCGGTGCCGTGGCCGGGGGAGAGAGCCATCAACGCGTGGCCATGGGGCGTGGCCGCGGGCAATTCTAGTAGACTCATCGGCAGCATGTTTTCTCCCTTCCGCTCTGTTTGCAGCAGGATTTTCGGCGCGCCAACGGCGACGCTCGCGGTGTTTCTCACACTGAGCGCCTGCGCGGCGAGCGCCCAGGGCACACGCCTCTGGACTCAATCGCGCTTTGAGGAGTTTGAGAAAGGCACACCCAGCGGCGTTTCGATCACCAGCGATGGACGGCTGCGGGAAGGGCCGGCTCTTCGCGAAGTGCTGACGACGCCATCGACCTTTGTGTGGTCGGTTGCCGTGGACAAAGACGGAACGGCCTACCTGGGCACGGGCGCACCGGCGAGCGTGCTGCGCGTAGACAAGAGCGGAAAGCCGTTCACACTGTTTGAGACGCGCGATGTGAATGTGCAGGTGGTGCGTCTTGGTCCGGATGGGCAGCTCTATGTTGCGACGCTGCCGAGCGGCAAGGTTTACAAGCTCGATCCAAACGCAACGGCAAAGACCGATGACGGCAAGGCAACGGTTGTGTTCGACGCGGCGGAGATGGCGGGTGCAAATGGCTCCGAGGGCAAGACGGGAGCCAACGACGATAAGGCGGAATCGAAGTCGCACTACGTCTGGAACATGACCTTCGGCGCGGATGGACGACTTTACATTGCGACGGGCGGGCCGGCGGCGGTGTACCGGGTGGATGTGGCGAAAGCGGGCGCGAAGCCGGAGCTGTTTTTCAAGAGCGACGAGCAGCATATACGCGCGCTGGCCTGGGATGGGCATGGAAACCTGATCGCGGGGACGGACGGATCGGGCCTGATCTATCGCATCAATGCCGAAGGCAAGGGATACGTTCTCTTCGATGCGCCCCATCGGGAGATCACTTCGGTCGCAGTGGCGAGCGATGGAACCATTTACGCGGCGAATGTGGGCGACAAGAGCCGCAATCCCCTGCCCCCGCTGCCGGTGCAGGGTCTGGGGAGTATTTCGATCACGATTGTGCAGCCGGGATCGCTGCAGGCCGCGAATGCGAGCTCGACGCTCCCGGAAGGGACAGAAATTTACGCGCTGCGCGAGGGCCAGGCGCCACGCAAGCTGTGGGCGAGCAAGGAGGACATTGTCTACGCGCTCGCTGCCGAGCCGGATGGTTTGCTGGCGCTGAGCGGGAACCGGGGACACATTTTCAGCATCCAGCCGAACGGCGATTATGCGGACGTGGGCCACCTTGAAGCGCAGCAGGGTCTGAGCTTCGCGAAAAGCGCGGGATCGGAAGTTCTGATCGGAACGGGCAATACGGGAAAACTCTTCGCGCTTGGCCAGGCGGCGACGCATGAGTATGCAAGCGACGTGATGGACGCCGGCGCACTGGCGCGTTTCGGACGCGTGGAAGTGGAGCCGGGCTCAACCGGGTATGAGCTGTGGACGCGCTCGGGCAATGTCGAACAGCCGGT
>JBATYG010000102.1:0-2133 GCA_049673945.1 Occallatibacter sp. | reverse complement strand
CAGTGCGCCTGCGAGAGCGCCAACCTTCTATTGCTGCTGATGAACGATCTGCCTCATCCGACTGTGGAAGAGAAAAATGCGATTCGAGCGGCCGCGGCATGGTTCCGCAAGACCGCGATCTACGGCGAGAGTTGGGTGCCATCACCCCAGGGCAGGCGGCTAGTCGCAGAACCCGGCGGCGGGCCCATCTGGGCGCGCTACTATCAGGTTGGCGTCGATCGCGCTGTATTCGGCGATCGGGACAAGTCAATCCACGACGATGTGAACGAGATTTCGGAGGAACGGCGCAATGGCTACGGATGGTACTGCGCCGATCCCAAAAGGTCTCTTGAAAGATTCGATCGATGGAAACAGGAACACACGGAGCCCAGGTGAAAAGAACTCACTGCATTGTCTGGCTGACATTCCTCGCTTTGTTTCTTGGTGCTGTTCCTCTTGCGGATGGTTTCGCTGCTGGCTCCGATGCGAAGATGCCCTTGTCGCAACGTGCAGCCAATGCTGCGATGGCCCGGTGGCCGCACGGCCGCCTTGCGCCTGCTGGAGCGCGGTGGCAGTGGAACTACGAACTGGGCACGCTGCTCGAAGGGTTTGACGCGGTGTGGGCCAGTTCCGCGAATGGGCTTTATTACGACTACATCAAAACGTCCGTGGACCAGTTTGTCGAGCCCGATGGAACCATTCCGACGCTGCATGCCGACGAACATCAGCTCGACAATATCCTGCTCGGGCGGCAGCTCATGCTGCTCTACGGGGTAACTCTCAATGAGAAGTATGCGAAGGCGGCCAGCCTGCTCTACGAGCAGCTGCAGAAGCAGCCGCGGAATGCCGATGGAGGCTTTTGGCACAAGCAGAGGTATCCGAACCAGATGTGGCTCGACGGCCTCTACATGGCAGAGCCGTTTTATGCCGAATACGCATCGACGTTCAATCATCCCGAGGCGTTCAAAGACATCACGCTGCAGTTCGACTTGATCGACAAGCATCTGCGCGACCGCAAGACCGGACTGCTCTACCACGGATGGGATGCTTCGAGGCAGGAACGCTGGGCCGATAAGCAGACCGGGCGGTCATCGCAGTTCTGGGCGCGCGGAATGGGCTGGCACATGATGGCGATCGTCGATACGTTGGCCTACTATCCGGCAAACGACCCGGGCCGCGCTGAGCTGCTCGCTCAACTCGAGCGTGATGCCGCGGCCGTGACACGATATCAGGATCACGGCACTGGCCTGTGGTATCAGGTCCTCGATAAGCCAACCGCGCCAGGCAACTATCTCGAGTCATCCGCCTCCTGCATGTTTGTTTATGCGCTGGCCAAGGGTGTGCGCCGCGGTTATCTGCCGGCAAGCTATCTTGCGCCCGCGAGACGTGGCTATCAGGGCATTCTGAGTCATTTCATTCAGGCCACGGATGAAGATGTCTCGTTGGCGGGAACGGTGAAAGTGTCTGGGCTCGGCGGCGAACCTTACCGCGACGGCAGCTACGCCTACTACGTTGGCGAGAAGGTCGGCACCAACGATCCCAAAGGTTTCGGCGCTTTTCTCCTGGCTAGTGCGGAGATGGAAACCGCCACGAACGTGAAGCTGGGCCGCGGCAAAACGATTCTGCTGGATGCGTGGTTCAACAGCCAGAAGCGAGCCGATGCTTTCGGCCGGGAGGTGTCCTTCCACTACAAGTGGAATGATCTGAGCGATTCCGGTTACTGGCTCCTGGGGCATATCTTCCGCAGCTATGGCGCAGCCACCACCACGCTCTATCAAGCGCCGACACGCGAGGCGCTGGATAAGGCGCAGATATACATCATTGTTTCGCCGGATATTCCGGCGAAGAACCCGAACCCGAACTATATGCGGCCGGAAGATGCGGCGGTGATTGCCAATTGGGTGAAGGACGGCGGCGTACTGATGATCCTGGAGAACGATCCGGCGAACGCGGACCTGGATCATCTGAATCTTCTCGCCGATCGCTTTGGCATCCACTACAACAGCGTGTTGCGCAAGCACGTGATCGGCAGGCAATGGGATCTGGGTAAGGTTTCCGTGCCGGCGGGTGGTCCCATTTTCCAGGATGCGCACACGATCTACGTGAAGGATGTTTCCACGATCTCGGCGAAGGCGCCTGCGATCGCTCAGCTTC
>JBATYG010000101.1:0-9511 GCA_049673945.1 Occallatibacter sp. | reverse complement strand
TACGGAGACTCCTGGATCACATGCATCCATCCGGATGATGTGCAGCAGGTATTAGATTCACTGTGGGAGGCGCTCAAGGGCAATAAGTCCGTTTCAAAGGAATACCGACTTCGTCGCAACGACGGCGTATACCGTTGGATGTTCGATGTTGCGTCTCCGAGGGTAAATGGTGATGGATCCTTTGCCGGATTCATCGGATCGGCAATAGACGTCACCGATCAAAAGCTCGCCCAGCAAGCGCTGGAACAAGTAAGCGGCCGGCTCATTGAAGCGCAGGAGAAGGAGCGAACGCGCATCGCGCGCGACCTGCACGACGACATCTGTCAGAGGCTTGCGCTCCTATCGATGGAACTCGAGCAGGCGAAAGTTGCATCGAGCGGAAGAGTCTCGGCAATGAAGAGCCTGGAAGAGATCCGCCAGCATTGTTCCGAAATCGCGGGCGATGTTCAATCGCTCTCTCACGAGTTGCACTCATCGAAGCTTGACTATCTGGGTATTGCAGCGGCAATACGAGGGTTCTGCAAAGAGTTCTCTAAGCAGCATAGAGTCATCGTGGACTTCACCGACAGCAATGTTCCACGTAGGATGCGAAGAGACGTTTCATTGTGCGTCTTTCGTGTCGTGCAAGAAGCCTTGCAAAACGCCGCAAAGTACAGTGGAGCCAATCAATTTAAAGTAGACCTTCGCGCGACTGCGAATGAGATGCGGCTCCAGGTGACAGACTCTGGTCTGGGCTTTGACGTAGAAAAGCCCAAAAAGACCCAGGGATTGGGACTCGTGAGCATGCAGGAGCGGGTACATCTGGTGCATGGGCGGTTCAACGTCGAATCCAAGCCAGGAAAAGGAACATCAATCACAGCTGCTGTGCCGATCATTGCTGAGGAAGAAACCTCAATTGAGGACACTCCGGCGCGAGAGGCTGCGGGTAAAGCGGAGATTAGATGAGACGCACAAGCATTTTGCTGGCCGATGATCACACGATGGTTTGCGAGGGGTTGAAACGAATGCTCGAGCCGGAGTTCGATGTGATCGCTTGCGTCCAGGATGGTCTCACGCTCGTTAAGATCGCAGCCAATTTGAAACCCGATTTGGTACTGGTTGATGTGGGAATGCCGATGCTGAATGGGTTGGACGCGGCACGGCAAATAAGAAAGCTGTTACCCCAGGTAAAACTTGTCTTCTTAACAATGAACACCGATCCCGATGTTGCAACTGAAGCCTTAAGGCTCGGAGCCAGCGGCTATTTACTAAAGAACTCGGAGGCAGAGGAACTCTTGAAGGCCGTGCATGATGCACTGCGGGGAATCTGTTATGTCACGCCGAAGATAAAAAGCGCGATGGAGGAGAGTTTCATCCGAGACCCAGACGCCCTTGGTCGCCCGAAGCATTTGAGCGCCAGACAGCGGGAGGTTCTGCAAATGCTGGCGGAGGGCTGCCTGATGCAACAAGTAGCGGACAACCTCCATATCTCGCGCAGAACTGTGCGCTTTCACAAGCATCAGATTATGGAAGAGTTGAGAATTAAGAGCGATGCCGAACTTGTTCAATACGCCATCAAGAACTCAATCATTTTTCCGAAGTGAGGACCACGTCGGGCCCGCGCGTCACACGTTAGGACGCATTGGCGTTGTTGGGTTCTTAACGCATGGCTCTGAGCAGATCCTGCAGAACCACGATTAAGGGAATTACAGCGAGCACAACCGGTAGCATGGGGATCACGATTGAGATCGCCAATCCAATGAGGGCCTCCCGGTCCGCTGGGAAGGGCTGGAGTTGTGCGACCTTTGCGGAGGCGGCGCCGAAATCGGCGAGGGAACTGCTCTCCGGAGCAGCGAGAAATCGGCTTCATGGCCAGCCCGAAGCTTGACCCCATCTCGTGAAAGTCAGTGCTCTGAATCTGCCCGAGCACTCCATAATCGAGTATTCCCTGGTATCGCAATTTGGCCAGGCGGGGTATAAAAGAACGCCAAAGAGCCGAGTGCAATGATCGCAACGATAATCACGAGGAGTAGTGAGGCCAGGCCTGGCCGATTAAAGAACGCCGTGAGCAGAACGAGAGGGAGCCAGGCTACAGCAATCGTGATGATCACACGCTTAGCGTGGTTCCATTCGCCTTCTTTGATCGGTTTCGCCGCCAACTGGGCGCGGTAAAAGGGGCCTCGCGAAAGAGTGAAGGGGCGATTCCGAGCGCAGCCTCAGGAGTAGCCTTCATGTCTATGCGCTCTTTCAGAACGCTTGGCCCGTGCATCGGCACCAACGACCTACTTGCAGCGAATATTCAAGCCGAAAATCGGGCCGTTCAGGTGTACGTTGTACAAGAACCCGCCGTTCGTGTAGTCCACCTCGAAGTATCGGTAGCCGAGCAGCAACGAATATTTATTCTTGAATTCCTTTCCAATCCCTGCAAATGTCTGGTAGGTCTCTTGCGACCCGGTTCCGAATCCGCCGCCGTCTCCCTTCAACGTGCCGTACCACCCTTTGTCCAGGTTGACTCGGAAGCGTGCGCCGATCACTGGATCGACCCAATCTTGTGTCTGTCCCGCAGTGATGGTCTCTGAACCGCCTTGATATAGGTTAACGGCATTATTCAAATGCCAGATCCGCGCGCCAGCGGTGGCATCGGCTGAAAACCGGTCCGTGTCGACCACCCGACCGTAAACCTCCTCATCCAGAAAGAATGTCTTTTCATCTGTCGAAAAGCCGCTATACGCACCAAGGGGTGTAGATTTCTCATCGGTAGATGTCGTGATGAAAATCATATCGCTGAGAACCCCGAATCGTTTGCGTCGCACATCAAGCGCAGTCATGAGCGCAATGTTCAGCTGCGAGAATACATCGGACACGCTTTCGTTGACGGGAACAACATAACCTCCCACTCCCACATATCCGGAAAACCCGGTGAACCACAGGTAGATGGGAATCCAGTCGACATGCCAGTTGCTGGGCTTGTGCGCGATGTGTTCGTGGAGCTTTTCTTCCGGCGCCTGTCCCCAGGAGTACTCGAGCCCCGCCGTCGGTCCAGTTGTCGTCATACGCAGGCCGATCTGGTTGCTGGCTCCATGAATGCTCAGCCGGTTTCCCATCTGGTAGCCAGCGCGAAATGCGAGACCGTGCGTGATGCCAATACCAAGGCTTCCCTGCGCGGTGACCAGGCTTCCGTAACCGAAGAAATACATTCCTGTCGCCGAACCCTCAAGAGAGAGGCGATTTGAGTTTGGCAATGGATACACACGGAATACTGGACCAAAAGAGGGAAGCGGCGCGAGAAGTGATTTCGATGCACTCCTCTCCGCCGACCGGCCGTTCACAAATCCCATTCCTTCGAGGGTGGTCTTGGTATCAAGCAGGCTAACGTTAACTCGCACGCCGACGTATCCCCAGTTGCGGCGCAAAAAATCGTACTGATATCCAGGCGAGAACGCGAAGTTCCGCAGCTTCGTCGTAATCTGGGTGCCAACGTCGTACGTCACCCCCTCAAACTGGATCGTCCTATTGACGTTGACGGTCCGCGATACGCTGAAGGGAATAGCGTCAAAAAGGAAGTGGTGTTTCCATTTGAAGCGCCAATCGATCTTGCCGGTGAAGGTCGAGTAGTCACCAAAATGGAAGTCCTCATTGAAATTGACGTAGTTGTTGCTGCTCCTTGCGCCAAAATCGCCTTGCGGATGAGCAAACCACCAGTCGCCTTCCACTCGATACCGGTAGTTATCCTTGTCGTCCCCATCATTCGCCCACAGTGGAGCGCCAGCTCCTGCGATAAGTAATGCGAGGCAGAGAAAGAACTTCGCTCCGATGCTCACCTTATCTCTCCTGCATCCGATCCGCTTACTGCTTCGGTGGGAAATTCTTTTAAAGGCTTTTCCATGGCCTTGTTCAGCCGCTCTTCGTTCTTTGATTGTTTGGAACTGGGATCGACTGCCTCAGTCGCGCTTCCAGTCCATACAAGCTGCTTTGTCGACGGATCATACATATCAATAACCAGCGAGCCGACGTTGATTGTGGACTGCGTCGCCGTTGCCATTCCGCCACCAAGACGCCAATCGCCTCCCATTTCGTAGGCATTTTATTGCTTCTCCTGATCGACAGCGACCTGGTAGCCCACGTACAGGTCAGCCTTTTCGCTATCAACCTTTGTCAGGCCTTTTGCCGCCAGTTGTGAGTCGACTGATTGCTTGATCTCTTGGTCGGCGATTCGGTTGGGGTGTGAGCCGCCAGGGTTTTCGATCCATTTGCATGTGTAAAACTTCGAGAAATCGATTCCTGGCATCGCGTTGGTTTTTACGTCTTGGGCGGTCGCGATGGACACGGATAGGGCAAGCACAAATCCAAATCCAATTGCCATTGTTAAGACACTGCGAGATTTCTGAGACATTGCCTGACTCCTGTCTCCAATTAGAGTGTTTAAGCGCACTCCGGCTTCAGAACCCTTTGGTTATAGGCCACGCATGCAAGTGCGTGAACTGTCCCTAGCGACAGTTTTTGTTCAACGAGCGAGTTTCTTTTTCGGCTGGCTCCGTGAGCGAGACTCCATGCACTTAGGAAGAGGAGCCGCCGCCGAAGCAGCCAATGGATATTCGAGGTGCGCACATGTCCGGCTCGGTCGGGTCGCAACAGCCAATTCGGCCTATCACTGTCCCAAGCGACAGTTGGCGGCCGACGTCATGTGAAGAACAATGCTGTTGGATATGTCCAGAGAGCGCGTGAATCATGGGCAAAGTCAGGGTGTTACTTGCCGACGATAATGAACCGATTCAGCTTCGTGTTCGCGCGATTCTTGGCGAAAACTTTGACGTCGTCGGTTCTGTCAGCAACGGTTGGGATGCCGTCGCGGAGGTGCAGCGTCTCGATCCCGATGTTTTGTTGATTGATATTTCAATGCCTTTACTTGACGGATTACAGGCTGTATCCCACCTGAACTCGCGCGTTCGAACGAAAGTGGTCTTTCTCACGGTTCACGAAGACCTGGATTTCGTCGACGCTGCATTTGCAGTCGGTGCTTCAGGTTATGTAGCCAAATCCGACGTAACCACCGATCTCGTTCCTGCCATCTGCGAAGTTCTTGCGGGTCGTAGATATATCTCGAAATCTTTACTGCCCTAGCGGAGGACTGCGCCCCGCTCACGGATTAGACCTTCATCCCCGAGACGCCTTCTCGTTTTGTCGACGAAATGGATTTACCAGAAAAATGTGCCGCAGAACTGTCCCAAGGGACAGTGTTGGCAGTCAAAGGGGCGCGTTAGGCTCCGAGGTTGTGACGTCAAAGTGTGATTGTCGACGAGGGCAACTCGTCGGTGTTCGGGCACCTTCGACGTCTGAATGATTCGGGTGTTCTGGAGTGCTCGCAACAAGGAGGAAATGAAATGAAGATTATGAAATCTCTTCTTCTAGGGACAGTCCTACTCGCGAGTGCTTCCGCTTGGGCGCAACGGGCTGACGTCTATGGAGTGTACTCTTACCTGCATTTCAGTCCCACCATAGGCGGCCTTGGCAGCCGCAGCTTCAATGGCGGTGGCGGAGGTGCCGACCTCTATTTCCTTAAGATATTCGGCATCAAAGCAGACTTCATGGGGTATGCGAGCACCACCTTCACAAGGACATATACGAGTCCTGTCATTATTCCCGGGAAGGGCATTATTCCAGCGGGCACTTATACCGCTCAAGGCAATATGTTCACCTACCTCTTCGGTCCAGTGCTTCGAATCCCACTACCGGTGGTCAAGCCTTTTGGAGAAGTCCTCTTCGGCGGGTCATATACCAATGGGTACGTCAACTTGACGAACGAGATCAATGCAAACGGAGGGACAATCTCTACCCCGAGCCAGCACCCATTCACCATGGCTGCGGGCGGTGGGGTAGATCTTTCGGTTTCACACCATGTGGCAATTCGACTTGGCGAAGTTGACTACGTACTCACCAGATATACGAACCCGTTGACGAGTACGAACAATCAGAACAACTTCCGCTACAACGGCGGTATCGTGCTGAAGTTCTAGACCGATGACTTCTCTCGCTTTCTAGCTGGCCATGAGAGCCGAAAGAAGAGCGTACGTACGGGGAGGACGATATGGGGCCAATATTCGCGAGGTCGGAGAGAACTCTTGCGTGTCTCTTGAGTCTGATGCTAGTCCCGGCCACGATGCCCGATGGAGTTGGCTGGCCGCAGAGCGCGGAGGCCCAGTCCGCGCCGAAGAGCACCTCCTCGTTCTCCGGGCAAGGGGCGCCAATGAGCACGGAGGAACTGGATTCGCTCGTTTCTCCAATCGCACTTTATCCTGATCAACTCGTAGCGCAGATCCTCGGCGGAGCAACATTCCCCGATCAGATCGCCGTCGCAGAAAACTGGTTGCAGCAGAACAAAAGCCTGACCGGCAACTCACTGATGCAAGCGGTTGACAAGCAGTCATGGAACCCCAGCGTGAAGGCCTTAACGCAGTTTCCGACCGTATTGAGGAAGATGGCGCAGAGCCTCGCGTGGACGTCGCAGTTGGGCGAGGCTTACCACACTCAGCAGTCCGAGGTAATGGCTGCTGTTCAGAAGTTGCGCAAGCAGGCAGAAGCTGCCGGCAATCTCAAGACATCTTCGCAGCAAACTGTGAAGACAGAGACTCAGAATGGAAACCAAACGATCATCATCCAGCCGGCAAATACGGAAATAGTGTATGTGCCGACGTACAACCCAACAGTGATCTATGGAGTTCCTTACAGTCCGCCAGGCTACAGCACTGCCGACCTGGTCGCAACCAGCATGCTTTCGTTTGGGGCGGGAATCGCAATCGGAGCAATGATGAGCGGGGGGTGTTGCGCCTGGGGATGGAGCAGCTGGCATTGCGATTGGTACGGAGGTGGTGTGTATTACCACGGAGGTGCCTATTACGGGAACACCGCGTGGCACGGCGGCTACTACGGCTCCCATGGTGCGGCCTATGGCGCTGACGGCAGCGCGCACTGGGGTTCCGGCTACAACCCTTCCACGGGCACGTTCGCACGCGGTGCGACAACCTCGACACCCTACGGCAACCGAGCAGCTGGCCAGGCGTATAACCCATCCACCGGGGCCTACGGCGCCACTCGCCAGGCCTCCAACGCCTACGGAAATGCTGGAGCTTCGACAGTCTCGAGGAATGGTCAGACGGTTGACACGCAGCATGTTTCAGGACCGGGCGGAACGGTCGGAACGGCTGAATCCTCAAACGGAAATCACTACGCGACAGCCGACGGCAACGCCTACAGAAACACCGGGAGTGGATGGCAAAAGGACTCGAACGGAAACTGGAACAACGTCCAGAAGCCAAGTACGAGTTCCGATGACGCGCGCGGCTGGGGATCGAAAGATAGCAGCAATCGAGGCTCGGCCTTCGGCGGCTTTGGCAACCATAGCGGCTCGGGCAGTGGGGGCTGGGGTTCCCGCGCGTCCAGTTCGCGAGGCTGGGCCAGCCGCGGAGGTGGGGGAGGCTGGGGCGGCGGAGGATTTCATGGAGGAGGTTTCCGTCGCTGATCTTCGAAGGGGCGGAATCAAGTCCAGCAGCTATGAGATTGGAGGGGTTGAAATGATCAACTTTCTCGGCCATCGCGCAAATTCAACATCGCGAACTCTATTTCTGTGCACAGGCGTCGCGATCCTCCTCTCGATAACTGCTTGTCAAAAGCAGCAAGTGTCAACCGTTCAAGCCGGACCCGCGACTTTTACTTCACCTGAAGATGCCGGGCGAACGTTGGCAAATGCAGCCAAATCGCAAGACCTGAGCGAGCTTACGCGGATCTTCGGCGCAAATTCGGCTAACGTCCTCTCCAGCGGTGATTCCACCGAAGATAAGGCTTCTCTCGTTGGATTTTCGCAAGCGTATCAGGTTATGAATCGCTGGCGGAAGCTGGATGATCACAGTGAGTTATTGCTCATCGGCGCTGACAATCAAGCATTTCCAATTCCCCTTATGAAGAACGCTTCTGGTCAGTGGTACTTCGACGTTGCCGCTGGGAAAGATGAGATTCTGTCGCGCCGCATCGGCCGCAATGAGATCGCGACCATCGTTACCAGTGCAGCCATCGTTGACGCACAGGATGAGTACTTTTCCCAGAATCACGGAGGGGTCAAACAATACGCGCAGAAGTTCATCAGTGACCCTGGCCAGCAGAATGGCTTGTATTGGAACTCCGCGCAGGAAGGCGCGGCTCGCAGCCCGCTCGGGCCGCTCGTGGCGTACGCCACGGCCGAAGGGTATAAGGCTCGGCCCGATCAGCACCAAGCGTTTAGCGGCTACTACTTTGCCATGTTGGACAAACAGGGAGCGGACGCAAAAGGTGGCGCCAAGAGCTACATCGTCAATGGAAAGATGACCGGTGGGTTTGCGATCGTCGCTTATCCGTCCCAATACGGAGATTCGGGCATCATGACCTTCATTCTCGATCAGAACGGCGCGACGTACCAGAAAGATTTGGGGAAAGGAACGAGTGAGATTGCGTCGACAATGGCCGAGTTTAATCCTGATAAGACTTGGGTCGCGGTGCAGTAAGGGGCCTGTCATTACACACGATTTACCGGAGGAGCAGAGACCATGAACAAGCGAATCTTGAAGCCAATTGCATTCGGTTCAGTAGTCGTGGGGCTAATGCTTGCCTGCAATGCGTCGGTTCTGGCGAGAGACAAGAACGAAACGATCGATGCACAGGCTCGGCTTCGATTGCGCTTATCATGGGGCTCTCGATGCGTAGCATCTCCTCTCGGATTGAAGACCAACTATTCTTGAGATACGTACGGCTTCGAAAAGAGTCTCGAATCTTGGTGCATTGGGAGAACAGAAATCTGATGTTCTTGGGGATACTCCTCTGGTACCGATGGATTACATCCTCCATGACGTGGCTTTCGGCCTCGCCCGGGTGGACGTGACGTTCCTGTTTCGGAGACGAGGCAGCAGCGGCAAAATCGCTGTATTGGACCCAGGCCCCTTCGCGCGTCAGTTGATTCCCATTTTTCTTCCAAAATCGCGGTGTACCCGACTAGCGGCCTAACGGCGAAGTCTTCCTTGTTCCATCAGCATCGCAACTTAGAAACGCCAGTTGGTTGGGATCGGGGCCGCCAGCCTCACGAAGCCTTAACAGCGGCGGATTTAGATACAAACACGGCGCATATATATGTGGCTATATGCATAGAAATGCCTGATAGCGCATATTTATGCGTACATGCGAATAAGACTTGACCGGCCATGGCATCGGTAATAGTGTTGCAAAGCATTCGGAAACGATTCTGCTCATATGCCAAATCACAAATTTGATTTGGGATGGGCGAACTCTGTTCCGTTCCGAAAGGACATGGTGAGATGTTTGCAAGGCGTACGCTAACTCCGCACCTCGACTTGAAACGCATCTTCGGACTGACGCTGGCAGCGATCTCGATGGCCGCCGTCGTCGCTCCCGCCCAGCAGTCAATGAGGGACAATGGCAAGCCCAGGGTCGTTATTACGGCCGATCCGGAGCTCGACGACAACAACACAATCATCCGTGCCATCCTCTACAG
>JBATYG010000100.1:0-1747 GCA_049673945.1 Occallatibacter sp. | reverse complement strand
TCGATCATGCCGACGGAGATCTTGTCGTAGATGTAGGCGGGAAAGCGGTTGTCGTCCCAGAAGTGGCTGGTGATTGCAGGCGCGAAGCCGGTGACAAGGCGATGCACCTTCTGCTGCGAGGCCTTGTCGCCGGTGGCGGCGTAGTCGCGCGAGAGGCCCGAAACCCATTGGCCGAAGGTGTGGCCGGGGCAGAAGCCGTTGTCGGCGGCGTTGAGATCGGCGAGCGGCGCCCAGCTATACCAGCCACCCATATCTTCACCGGGCGCAGGCAGGCCGGCGCGTTGGCGAAAGGGCTTGAGCAGTGCATCCTCATCGAGCGCGCGATAGAAGGCGTGATTGGTGTCGAACTGCTCGCGCAGCGGCCCATCAAGCAGCACGACGTCGCCGTAGCCGAACTGGGCAAGCTGCGGCGTGATGGCCGGCGTTTCGAGACCATATGACGACCGCGTCTTGACGAGCGCGGTTGCAGCGAGAGCGGCAGCACTTGATTTGAGAAAGCTTCTGCGCGAGTTGTTCACGGTCTATCCCCGACGGGCTTTAAGTGACAAATTGGCCCGCAGAGATTTTACGCCCGCGCCTTGATCCGGAAGATGGCAGAGCCTGGACACGCAGAGGCTAGAGATGATTGATGAGCGACGCGATGCAGGCGGCGCCAAAGCCATTATCGATATTGACGACGGAGACGTTGGGCGCGCAGGTGTTGAGCATGCCCAGCAGAGCGGCGGCGCCGCCGAAGGATGCTCCGTAGCCAACACTCGTAGGCACGGCGATGACAGGCGCGTTGACGAGGCCGGCGACGACGGTGGGCAGCGCGCCCTCCATGCCGGCGCAGACGATGAGCACGCGCGCGCTTTGAAGTGATTGCTTCTGCGCGAGCAGACGATGGATGCCCGCGACGCCGACGTCGGCGATGAGCTCGACCTCGTTTCCAGTGAGGCGCGCGGTGATAGCTGCTTCTTCAGCAACGGGAAGATCGCTGGTGCCGGCGCAGACGACGGCTATGGTTCCCTTGCCGGGGCTGACGGGCGCTTGCGCGAGCACAATAGCGCGGGCGGCCTCGTGATACACGGCGCTCGGCACGGCATTTGAGACGGCGTTGAAAGCTTCACGGCTGGCGCGGGTGGCGAGGACGTTGCCGCCGGCCTGGGCCATGTGGGTGAAGATGGTAGCGATCTGCGCGGTGGTTTTGCCCGCGGCGAAGATCACCTCGGGCATGCCGGTGCGCAGCGAACGGTGATGATCGAGCTTGGCGAAGCCGAGGTCTTCAAACGGGAGGTCGCGCAGACGGGCGAGTGCATCATTAACGCTGGCGTGGCCTTCGCTGACCTCTTTGAGCAGTGCTTCGATCTGGAGGCGGTTCACGAGTGACCATCCTTTTTGGTGTGCCCGGCGACATGGCCGGAGATGTAGGCGCGCATGGCGGCCTGCATCACCTGCTTGAGGGGAATGGAGTGCTTGCGCGCGATGGCCCGGCAGTCTTCGTACTCCGGCGCAGTATTGGCGGCCTCGCCGGAGGGCCAACGAGCGATTTTGATGCGCACGGGGCCCCAGGCGGTTTGCGCTTCGACGAACTCACGCGGTAGCGCAGTCTTGTTCTCGATGCGCCAGTGGAGGCCGATGGTGGTTGTCTCGCGAAGAATGATGTCGCGCAGCGTGGGCATGAGATCGGGGGCGCAGAGCACGCTGAGCTCGATGCCCGGGCGCCCCTTCTTCATCTGCACGGGGGCGCGATAGACATCCCAAGCGC
>JBATYG010000099.1:0-7113 GCA_049673945.1 Occallatibacter sp. | reverse complement strand
CATCCGTCGCGGTGCTCCACGAGGGATCGCTGGGGCGGTAGGTGACCAGGGCGAGAAAGAGGAGGACGGCTGCCAAGGCAAGCAAAAGCCCGAGAAACACGTTCAGGGCGCGGCTGCGCGTCGGCGACAAAGCAATCGGAATGGGCTTCATGTGAGGGACGCCTCCGCTCCCTGGCCTCCGCGGACATGCCACGATTCAGCCGTCGAGCGGACGAAAAAATCCCAGAGCAGCTTCTATTATCCGTGGGGAAAAGCACGTTTCGGGCAAAACGAAGCAGGGGGAACCTTAAAGTCCACCCCCGCCTTTCGTTATCTGGACAATGCCTTAGCTGCCGATGAGTCTGGCACCCCAGATGAGCAGAACCAGCCCAACGACAATGCGGTAAGCAGCGAAAACAGCAAAGCCGCGTCTCCGCACCCAGAGGAGAAACCACTCCACGACGCCGAGGGCGACGACGAACGAGACAACAAAACCGATGGCGAGAACGATCCACCGTTCGCCGGTCATGGCAACGTGGGCTGCTCCGGCGACCTTGCTGCCGTGGATCTCTTTGAAGAGGTCATAGGCGGTGGCAGCCAGCATCGTGGGAATGGATAGCAGGAAACTGAATTCAAGCGCCGAAGGGCGGCTCAGACCAGCCACCTGGCCTGATGCAATGGTCGACATGGACCGCGAGACGCCGGGGAAGACAGCGGAGAGCGATTGGCAGAGGCCGATCCAGATGGCCTGGCCAAGACCCATTTCCTCCACGCGATTTGTAATCGGCTCGAAGCGGCTGGCCCATGCATCGATCACCCACATCGCGATGCCGCCAACGAGCAGGGCCAGCGCGATTACTGTGAGGCTGCCGAGATTCCTGTCGCTCCACTTCTTCAGCAGCAGGGCGGGAATCGAGGTGCAGACGAAGGCGAAGATCGTCATCGAGAGCGGGTGATTGAGCCAGTTTCTGTCGCCACTTTCGCCGCGCGGATAGGAGTGCAGGAAACCGACAATGCGCTGCAGATAAAGCAGTAGAAGCGCAAAGATTCCTCCTGCCTGAATGACGACGGTGTACATCTTCCAGTACGCGTCATCGAGCGGAATCCGCATCAGCGCTTCAGAAATGCGCAGATGAGCAGTGGAGCTGACCGGCAGAAACTCAGTAAGGCCCTCGACGATGCCCAATATGACAGATTGAATGTAGACGTTCAAAAAACCCCTCCGGAGTGAATCCGCAGATCGGGAAAGGAAAGCAAAAGGATCAGGAAGCCTTACTCGCGGTCTATGCCGTATACAGGAATTCCCTGATCAAGCTTGTACACCACCGTCAATGCCCGCCATGTGTAGTCGGATTGCGGGAACTTGTCTTTCAGCCGCGATGCAATGTCGCGCGCATGGTCATGCGCTTCCTGCTGCTTCTTATCGTTGCCGTCGGCGGCATACATGTCGCTAAGAACGGCCTGCCGATAGGCGGCTTCATACAAGGCGCGTGCAGCCTTGGGGCTCTCGGGATGCTCGGCAGCGTACTTCTCGTAGATATCGGATTCCTTTTCCGGGCATTTGGTCGAACCCTGCCAGTCGCCGCAGAGCTTGTTGTCGATCAGGTCGAAATCTGCCAGATCGGCCTGTCGGGTATGCGGATAATTCCTGATGACCTTCTTGAGCTGCTCCTCATCCATCTGGCTGCGCATGTAGGGGTCGCGCTCCTTTGCCGATGGCAGCGCGCTGAAGTCGCTCTTCTGAACCTGCCAGAGGATATCCGCCGCACGCCACGCTGCCTCGGCCGCGAGCGGCGAGTTGGGAAACATCTCAGCCAGACGCCGGTAGAGCAAGCGGGCACTTTGCGCCGCATTGGCCGGGCCGCGGGGATCGCTGGCCAGGGCTTCTTGGTTCTCGGCAGCGCCCATCAAAACCGCGTCGCCATTCGGAGCACCTTCAACGACGATGCCCCGCCCTTCGATCCATCCGGAGATCGGCGGCGGAACCTCATCGGATCCGAAGACCGGCTGATCGGACGTGTGCTCTTCCACAATGTCGGTGTTGGCGTAGACGCGCAGCCACTGGTTGCTCTTCTCCGCCACAACCATCTCGCGGCCAATCTGCACGCGGCTCACTTTCTGCGAGTTTTTGTCGGGGGAGATGTAGAGCCACGTCACGCGCAGAGCAGTCGCCCTTGGGCCGGCGATCGGTTTCTGGATCTGGTCCCGTTTCTTATCGCCATGCGCGAAGATGGCAGCGCAAACAATGAGGGCCATTGCGGCGGCCCGGAGCGCGTGAATCTGAGGTTTCATCACGGAAGAGATCATAGATCAACGACGTGGCGCAGAGCTTTCCGTAAGCACCTCAGCGAGCAGAGCCGGATCGACATTGCCTCCGCTGACGACCGCAACAGCCTGCCGATACGGTGGCAGCTCGGCGGCATGAAAGAGGAGAGCTGCTGCAGCAACCGCTCCGCTGGGCTCAGGAACGAGACGAGCTGTGGCAACAATCGCCCGCATCGCCGCGCGAATTTCCGCTTCAGTTACGGTAACGATGCGATCGACGAAAGCCTGGATGTGCGCGAAGTTGCGAACGCCCACGCTCTGCGTCCGCAGGCCATCGGCGATGGTCCGCGTGGTCTGCTCTGCCGGCCATTCCACCACCTTGCCGGCACGAAAGCTCTCGGCGGCGTCGCCGGCGAGCTCCGGCTCGACACCCACAACCTTTGCATCTGGCCTAAGCTGCCTCAACGCGGCTGCAACGCCGCTGAGAAGGCCGCCGCCGCTTACCGGCGAGAGTACCAGGTCCACCTCGGGAAGCTGATCGACAATTTCAAGGCCACAGGTCGCCTGGCCGGCAATGATCTGCTCGTCGTCGTAGGGAGGGATCACAACATAGCCATGCGCGCGCACCAGTTCCTCGGCCTTTGCGAGGCGCTCGCTTGACGCCAGGCCGACGTCAACCACTTCGGCGCCCAGGGCGATGGTTGCTGCGCGCTTGATTTCCGGCGCATTCGACGGCATCACGATCACGGCCTTCGCGCCGACGGCGCGCGCCGCATAGGCCACGCCCTGCGCGTGATTGCCGCTTGAATAGGTAATGACGCCACGGCGGATCTCCTCCGGCGTGAGCTGCAGGACCTTGTTGGCAGCGCCACGAATCTTGAAAGCTCCGATCGGCTGCAGGCTTTCAGCCTTGAGCCAGACTTTGCCGGCAACGCCGTCAAACGGAGCCCGCACCAGCGGGGTTTTCATTGCGACTCCGGCGATGCGCGCCGCCGCTTCGCGGATTGTTTCGAGCGAGATGAGTGGCTGGCTGGTTGTGCTCATGGCAGATATTTTGAAGGCACGGGGCCTGCACTGGTATCCGGCTCCCAGAGAATCGAAAGTACCTTCCACTGCGAACCATTAAAGACGGCCTGGATGCTATTGATGCCGGTCATTTCCGGCTTGCCATCGGGGGTGGGGCGGATCTCGTAGGTGCTCCACAGATGAGCGAAGTGGCCGTAGCTCTCGGTCGTCACCTTGATCTGCCGTTCGTAGAAGGCTTCGCTGCCGCGTTTGGCCACTGCAACGATCCAGTCATCGACGGTGAGAAGGTGCGGCGAGAAGCTGCCGTCCTGCATCTTGCGAATGGGCGACAGACGCGCCTCCGGAAGCAAAATCGCGCGCAGGCATGTGCGGTCTTTGTTGCCGGGGCCGCTCACCGCGTCATCGAGGGCTTTGGTCAACTCAGCCAAGGTTGCGGTCGGCGGACAGGATGCAGACTGGCTCTGCTGGGCGTGAAGAACCGGAACAAGCAAAACCGCGAGCATGACGGCGATCGCTATGAGCCGCATTGTCTGTCCCTCCCGTCAATGAGTTGCAGGATGCTCTATATTTCGAGGATCACGGGCATGATCAGCGGTCTGCGGCCGGTGGTCTTCTGAATCATGCGCTTCAGCTCCACACGCACCTTCTCCTTCACCATGCCGTAGTCGGATTTCTCTTCGCCAGTAAGGCCGTCGAGGGTCTTGAGCACCACGTTGCGAGCATCCTCGGTGATATCTGCCCCGCCGAAACCGCGCATCACCATCTCCGGCTCGCGTTCCACCTTGCCCGTGCGCTTGTTGATGGCAAGCACGGCCAGCACGATGCCGTCTTCACTCAGCACACGGCGATCGCGGATGACCAGGTCTTCCACGACATCAATTGTTGAACCGGAATCGATGAGGATGCGGCCCGCGGTCACCTTGTCCTTCTTGATCGCGTCGTCCTTATCCAGCTCGAGCACGTCGCCGTCTTCGATAACCAAGGCATGCTCGACCGCGCCGGTTTCCATCGCGATCTGAGCATGACGCCTGAGGTAGCGGTAGTCTCCGTGTACCGGGATGAAGAACTTGGGGCGCACGAGATTGATGAGCAGGCGCATCTCTTCCTGGCTGCCGTGGCCGCTCACATGGATGAGGCCGTGCTGGCCATCGTCGTAGATCACATTGGCATCGCGGCGGAAGAGGTGATCGATCACGCGGAAGATGCCCTTTTCATTCCCGGGAATGATGCGCGAACTGAGAACAACGGTGTCGCCCGGCTCGATCTTAGCGTGCTTGTGGTTATCCACTGCCGCCCGGCTGAGGGCGCTCATCGGCTCACCCTGCGTGCCGCTGATGAGAACCATGAGCTGCTCGGGCGAGTAGTCGCGCATCTGGCCGGGATTGATGACGAGGCCCGGTGGCAGGTCGAGATAGCCCAGGTCCTGCGCAATCTCTGTGCTCTCCATCATCGACCGGCCAAGCACAGCAACCTTGCGCCCGTGCCGGCGAGCCAATTCCATCGCAATGCGGATGCGATAAATCGACGAAGAAAAACAGCTGAAGAAGAGCTTCCGCTTGGTACGCGAAAAGATTTCATCGAGTCGCGGACGCACCGCCGACTCGGACGGCGTGTAGCCCGGACGCTCAACGTTGGTTGAGTCCTGCAGCAGCGCAAGCACGCCGCGCTTACCGTACTCGGCGAAGGTGTGCAGGTCGAAGGGCTTGCCATCGAGCGGCGAGAGATCGATCTTGAAGTCGCCCGTGTGAATGACGACGCCGACCGGCGTGTCGACCGCAAGCGCTACGCAATCGACCAGCGAGTGGGTTACACGAATCGGCTCAATAGTGAAGGGGCCGATGGTGAACTTCTGACACGGCGTAATCTCGATAAGCTCGATCTCGTCGAGCAGCTCATGTTCCTCGAGCTTGCCCTCGACGTATGCCAGCGTGAACTCCGTGGCGTAGACGGGGACCTTGATCTCGCTCAGGATCCACGGCAGGCCGCCGATGTGGTCCTCGTGACCGTGGGTGAGAATGATCGCCCGGACATGCTGCTTGTTTTCAACAAGGTAAGTAATGTCGGGCACAACGATATCCACGCCCAGGAGCTCGCTCTCAGGAAACATGAGACCGGCATCGATGACGATGATGTCGTCTTCCCAGCGGAGCGCGAGGCAATTCATTCCGAATTCGCCGAGGCCGCCGAGGGGGATGATTTTTAGCTTCTTAGTTTGCATCTTTCAAGTCTGATGCTATCAGGGAACGCAGCACGGAGCACCATGCCGGCTGGCCACAATCTGGTTGCAATCGCAAACCGCCCAGTGTAGCGTGCATTCCTGCACCAAATCTCTCCTAATACGGAGTGATAGGCCCCTTTTTAGATCATCCAATGCTTTTGGAGGAGTTGCGATCCCGATGAGTCTGCGTACCTACCTCAACTTTGGCGGCAACTGCGCTGATGCGTTCAAGTTTTATGAGAAGAATCTCGGCGCGAAGATCAACATGCTGATGACGTTCGATCAGATGCCCGGGCCGGCGCAAATACCCTCTGATCTGGCCGGGAAGGTTCTGCATGCCAGCATCGACATCGCCGGCACAACGGTGCTGGGTAGCGATGTGCCCGCGGATCGTTTTCAACCGATCCGCAGCGTCTACCTGTGTCTCAGTGTCGATAGCGACGCCGAAGCGGAGAGTCTCTTCAAGCTTCTCTCAGAGGGCGGCGAGGTCTACATGCCGATGCAGGAGACGTTCTTTGCTTCGCGCTTTGGACAACTGCGCGACCGATTCGGCACCTCGTGGATGATTCTGCATGACAAGCCGATGGGGCCGCCCCGGCCGTAGCTGCTTGCTAAGACAAAGGCGCAATCAGGCTATGAAAACCGCCTGGTTGCGCCCGGGTTCTACGTGCCGGAAATCTTAAGCCAGCGCAGCTTCCACCGCAGCGGCCAGCGTTTTCAGTCCGGCATCCACATCCTTGCCCAGATGGACGCGCAAAGCCCGCCGGCCACGCGCCTCAAGCACCGCGAGATCGCCAGCCGCCTGTGCGGCGATCACGACGCCGAAGCTGTATTTCTGGCCTGGAATTGCAAGGTCTTCAGGATGATCGGCGGTGATCTGGAGAAAGACGCCGGTATTCGGCCCACCTTTGTAGTCCTGGCCGGTGGAGTGAAGGAAGCGGGGCCCGAAGCCAAGGCAGGTTGCCACTTTCTTTGTGTCGCGGGCCTTCTGGCGGAAGGCTTGAATGGTCCGCTCATGGCCGGGAAACATCGCAATAAAGGCGAGTGTGGCGAAGTAATCGCCGGCGCGCACCTGGTCGAAATGCGCCCGCAGATAGCCGGCCAGTGTCGGCTTCGATGCGGCGCCCTTGAGCTTTGCTGCATAGGCGTCGGTGGCATAGAGGTCGATGCCGGAGTCTGAAGCAAAGGGCGAGCGCGCGGGCAGCTTGCCCGTCTTCTCGTATTCAGTCGTGAGCGCGCGGGTCTCCACCTTGGCCGACTCGACATCGGGCTGGTTGAAGGGATTGATCCCCATCACGGAACCTGCGACAGCCGTAGCTACTTCCCAAGTAAAGAACTGGCCGAAGATTTCATACGCGTCCTGTATGTCGAAACGGACGACCGGATGACCGGCAGCGGCGAGTGCTGAGACCTTTGCGTCAAGGCCTGGATCGGATGTGCCGGCAAGGCGCACATAGGCAAAGACACGGTCATTTCCATACACCGACGGAGGACCGAGTTCTTCACGGTCAACCGGCGTGATGCCCTTTCCCAGTTTGCCGGTGGATTCGGCGATCAGCTGCTCGAGCCACGCGCCGAGGTCATAAATCTCCGGCGAAGTGAAGATGGTGATCTTGTCGCGCTTC
>JBATYG010000098.1:0-2063 GCA_049673945.1 Occallatibacter sp. | reverse complement strand
CGCCGTGGCGCGTGATGCCGAGATCGCGCTCGGGCGCGGCGACGAAACGCAGAAACTCCCAGGCGAGATCTTTCGAGCGAGAGCCTGTGCCCATGGCGAGCGCCCAGAAGACAGACAGGGAGACGTGCGGGCAGCCTTCTTCGGCGGGAACAGGCGCGATGGCGACCTTGCCGGCGAGCGGCGAGCCGTTCCGGCAGGCGCGGGCAGCGAAGCCGAACCAGTTGGCCATCATGGCCACTTCGCCGTCGAGGAAGATATCGCCGGATTGGGTTGAATCAAGTTCGGGCGAGCGCGGATGGCAGAGCGAGGGATCGCGAAGGATGCGGCGGTAGAAGTCGAGCGCCGCGATGGCCGCGGGTGAGGCGAGCCACGGGACGCCGGCGGAGTCAAGAAGTTCGCCGCCGCGGCTCCAGAGCTGCAGGGCGAAGTCGTAGAGGGTATTGTGGCCGTCGGGGAAGGCGGCGAAGACAGTTCCATATAAACCCGTCGCCGGATCAGTGAAAAAGCGGGCGGTCTCTTCGAATTGCTGCCATGTTGTGGGTGGCGCGAGGTCGCGGCCATGCCGGGCACGGAAGGCGGCGCGGCGTTCAGGGTCCGCGAAGAGGTCGGCGTGGTAGACGAGGCACTCCGGACCGTCATGCCAGGGGATCGAAGACAGCTTGTCCGCAAAGATGAGCGGCTGCACGAGGGAACGCGCCCAGCCTTCAGGCCAGTTGGGCAGGGGGAGACGCGCGTGCCAGGGATGCAGGTCTTCGAGCGAGTCGTTGGCGAGGGCTTCGGCGAGCCAGTCTGTGACGAGCAATGCGAGGTCGCAGCGCCCCTCGCGCAGACCGCCTGTGCCAATGGCCGAGTGATGGAGCTCGTGAATACCGGTGGAAACAAGCTCAACCCGCGCGCCGGGGTGCGCGGACTCGAACAGCTGCGCCTGCTCGGAGAGTGCGTTTTCAAAATCGGAGTAGTTGCGGATGGCGATGCGGAGGGTAGTCATTGCGCGTCCGGCGGCAAGAGCTCGAATTGAATTGGTTTCACGGGCAGCCCGAGTATACCGCGCCCCGCTGCGATGCCTGATACTGGTTGCGGTGCATGGGAAGGAGGAGTGCCGTGCCGCTGTTACATGAGGACAGGCTATTTCCGGCAGATGAGGCGACGAAAAGTATTGCCCGGCGTTTATACCACGAGATTCGTGATCTGCCGATCATCAGCCCGCACGGGCACACACAGGCAGGCTGGTTTGCGCGGAATGAGCCGTTTCCTGATCCCGTATCGCTCTTTGTGCAGCCGGACCACTATGTTTTCAGGATGCTCTACAGCCAGGGTATTCGGCTTGAGGATCTGGCGATCGGGAAGCCGACGATCGACGATCCGCGCAAGGTGTGGCGCATCTTTGCGAGCCACTATTACCTCTTCCGCGCGACACCTTCACGGCTATGGCTGGACTTTGCCTTCCAGGAATTATTTGGCCTGACGGAGCGTCTTTCCGCGGCAACGGCCGATAAGTATTACGAGACGATTGAAGCAAAACTGGCGACGCCGGAGTTTCGGCCGCGGGCGTTGTTTGACCGCTTCAGGATTGAAGTGCTGGCGACAACGGACTCGCCGCTGGATACGCTGGCTGACCACGAGGCGGTGCGGACGTCGGATTGGAAGGGCAGGATTCTGCCGACCTTCCGGCCCGACTCGGTGGTCGATCCTGAATTTGCTGGCTTCGCCGGGAATATCGAGAAGCTTTGCGCCCTGACCGGTGAAGACACGGCTTCATGGCGCGGCTACTTGAAGGCACTGGCTGCGCGGCGTGCGTTTTTCAAGTCAATGGGCGCGACAGCTACGGACCACGGGCATCCGACCGCGCAGACTGCCAACTTAAGCGAGGCCGAGGCTGGGTGGCTCTTCGGCAAGGTGCTGGCGGGCGAAGCCGATGGGGCGCAGCAGGAAACATTTCGCGCGCAGATGCTCACCGAGATGGCGCGCATGAGCGTGGAAGACGGGCTGGTGATGCAGATTCATCCCGGCGCGGTGCGGAATCACAACCAGCAGATCTTTGAGCGCTACGGGCGCGACATGGG
>JBATYG010000097.1:0-6246 GCA_049673945.1 Occallatibacter sp. | reverse complement strand
GACTTGCGCAGATCGGCCTTGCGGTCGCCGTATTGGTCGAGGTTTGAGCCGAGCTCGTCCATCAGGGCAGTGAGATCCTGCAACTCGTTATCGAGGCGATGCGCGCGGGCACTGGAGTGGCCGCGGGAGCTCAGGCCTTTAATGGCATCGACGTGTTCGCCAATGAATTTGGTGTAAAGCCGGATGCGGTCATCGGGGTAGATGCCGTCTTCGCGGATCTGGTCGACCTGGGCCTGGGTCAGCGGTTGGCGCTCATTCTTCTGTGCGGCGAGCGAAGGCGCGAGCGCCGCGGAGCAGACGAGAACGAGCAGAAAACGCGATCGAAAGAGTTCTTTCACTTTCAGGCCCAAGCGACGAAGCACACTCACATATCGTTGGATTGACGAAACGTAGTCTGGGAAGCAGGTTTTCCCCAGGCCAGCGAGAGAGGGCAGCGGGATTCGCGCCGGGCAAGATCAGACTGGCCTATTTCTTGAAGACCTGCAGCATGGCGTCTTGCTCTGCCTGATTGACCTGGGCCAGGGTCTGCTCTACCAGCGGCCGGTCTTCGTAGCTCGTCGAGTGAAGCATCTCGGTAAGGCGAAAAGCCGTGTGACGGAGCAGAATCTCGGCGTTCTTGAGGCGCTTGTTGTCGTCAGACACCGAGAGGTGCACCTTGTGGGCGAACTGCTGGATTTGCTTGAGCATGTCGTTGGCCTTGTCGACATTGCCGGCTGAGTATTGACGCAGGCTGAACTCGGTCATCTCGTGAATGAGCTCGGCATAGAGGAAGCACTGATCTTTCTGGGGCGCCTGGCCGATCTTGGCCTCGAGGGCGGCGATACTCTGCTGATCGGGGGTCTTCTCATCGGGAGAGTAAGCACGAGCCGGGGTCGCAACAACCGGTAGGAGGACGATGATCGCCAACCAAACCTGACTGCGCATGTGGAACCTCCGCTACTGCGGACGGCGAGCGGTTCATTCTGGGTGGCCCGGTAAACCGCTCAACCCCACGTCGTAAACAAAACAATAGGAGCATTCCACCGGAACATGCAAGCAAAATGGTTGCCGGTTTTGATGCCTTAAATACTTCCATGTACGATTCTGGCGCGTTGAACCCTAGCTCATGGCGCTCCGGTGCGGTCAGTTTGGCTTAGCTCAGTTCCTCTTTTCAAGCAGCTGCAGTCTCTGCTTCGCCTGCCACTCCTGGTCTGGGAACTTGCCGGCGGCTGCATCGAGAAAGTGATGATAGTAGGCGATTGCCTCTGCCTTCTCGTGCATTGTGTCGTACGATGTCGCCCACAGAAAATAAGTTGACGGCACCTCGGGCAGATACTTTGATCGCATGGTAAGGGCGTGTACCGTGACAGCGGGCCGACCGGTTTTTGAGGCGGCGAAGGCCAGGCCGCTCCATGCGTCGCCGCTGTCCGGCTCAAGCTGAGAGGCCTTATCGAAGACCGCGAAGGCTTCGGCATAGCGAAGCTGCCGAATGAGGTTTTGACCGTGCGTCAGCAGCAGGTCCAGGTTATTGGGGTCGGATGCGAGCAGGGCGGAATAGAGCTTGTCGGAGCCAGCCAGATCGCCTGCCTGCGCCATGACGTCTGCGAGCATCCGCGTAACGGCCGGGTCGGCAGGGTGAGCGGCATGGAGCTGCTGCAGCACAGGCAGGGCCTCGGCCTTGTTCTGCGCGGCGAGAACCGTGGCGAGCTGGGCGGTGAGCGTGGGGTCATTCGGCGCCTGAACGAGAGCGGCGCGCAGCAGTGCTTCTGCCTCGGGGTAGTTCTTCTGCTTGATAAGCAGGTGGGCGAGCCCGGCGTTTGCCCCAAGTGATTTGGGATTGCCGGCGAGAAGGCGCCGGTAGGCGGCTTCGGCGGCCGCGTCCTGGCCCGAAGCTTCGGCAAGGTTCGCGGCGAGCAGTGTGTCATCGGGAGTTTCAGGCGAGATTTTGAGGGCCTGGAGCAACTCATCGGAAGCCAGCCCGGCATTCCCGCCGCCGCCGGGGCCGGGCTTGTCGATTTGGGCGAGAGCGCGCCAGGCGCGAGCCTTCAGCGCAGCGCCGGCTTCGCCGGGGTCGAGCGTGGTTGCCGCCACAAGTTCGGGGCGCGCTTCTTCGAGCTTGCCCTGGCGGGCGAGCACCAGTCCCAGGGAAAGGTGAGCTTCCAGGGAACGCGGGTTCGCTTGGGCGGCGCGCCGGTAAAGAGCGGCGGCATCGTCAAGACGATTCTGGTTGTCAGCCACATATCCTGCGTCGAAGAGCGCCCTTGCATCGTTGGGGTGCGTGGCGATCCATGCATCGAGCAGCGTCTCGGCTGTCTTCCAGTCGGATTTCACGATGGCGGCCTCGGCATCGGCGACCGGGCGCGCGAGCTCCTGATCGGATGCAGCTCCAACCGGCGGGACCTGCTGGGGCTGTGCCTGGTGAGCCGTTTGGGCGAAACTTGTGGAGCCGGCGACAAGCAGCAGCGGACGGAAAATCCTGCGAAACACGCGATACCTCAGGAGATATTCTAGTTGGCGGACCACCGAAGTGTGCGCCGCCGGCGCCTTACGAGGCAAGAACTTGAGCCAGTAGAGGTTTTGACTCTGCCGGAAATCAGGCGGTAGCGCTCCTACTGCATGAGGGGAGTAAGCCGATGGGAATGAGTCGTCGCGGGTTCCTGAGGAGTTCGCTGGCCACGGCTGGCGTAGCAGCACTGGCGAGTCCTGGAGCAGCGGCATTGGCGCGTCCCCTCTCGCTCCCCTCGCGTGATGGAGTGGCGGCCGGCGCGCAGTCGGCCGATCTGCCGGGCTCGATTGCCGATGCGGAGGTCAAGTCAGCGCGATTTCCCGATGGATTTTTGTGGGGCACGGCGACTGCGGCTTTTCAGGTGGAGGGTGCCTGGAAGGAAGACGGCAAAGGCGAATCCATCTGGGACCGATTTACGCACACCCCCGGCAGGGTCAAGGGCAATACGAACGCAGATGTGGCATGCGACCAATATCATCTCTACGCGCAGGATATGGCGCTGGCGAAACGTCTCAACCAGAAGAGCTATCGTTTCTCGGTTTCCTGGCCGCGTATTCAGCCGACGGGAACAGGCGCGCCCAACATGAAGGGCATCGACCACTACAGCCGCTTCGTTGACGCGTTGCTCGAAAACGGATTGCGGCCATTCTGCACCATCTATCACTGGGATCTGCCGCAGGCGCTGGAGGATCGCGGCGGCTGGCCGAACCGGGATCTTGCCGGCTATTACGCCGACTATGCGGGCATTTTGGCGAAGCATCTGGGCGACCGCATTACGGTGTGGGCTCCGTTCAACATGCCGTGGTCGTTTACCTACATGGGCTACGGAGTGGGTGCATTTGCGCCAGGACGCGCGAATTTCGGTGACTTTCTCAAGGCTGCGCACACGGTGGCGCTGGCGCAGGGCGAGGCTCTGCGTGCGATCAAGGCAGCCTCTGCCGGGGCGACAGTGGGAAGCGCCTATGGCATGTGTCCTGCGTACCCGAAGACGGATTCAGAGGCGGATCGGGCGGCGGCGGCGCGTTACCACGCCATGAACAACGTCTTCTTTCTGGAGGCGGCGATGAAGGGGAAGTATCCCGACGCGTTTGTGGGCGAGCCGCCGTATGAGCAGATGGGCTTCAAGGCCGGAGATGAAAAGATCCTGCATGCTCCGCTGGACTGGGTTGGCTTCCACTACTACACGCGGCGCATCGTGTCGGATGCGAGCAAGGTGGTGGCAGGCGGCGGAAGTTTCTCCGGTGCGGAGATTGAAAGCGACCCGGCGACCGGGCGCGATCCGTACACGCGCTTCAGTGCCGTCATGCCGACCGAAGGTCCGTTGACCGAATCGGGCCTGGAGGTGTGGCCGCGCGGAATCTACGACCTGGTGATGCAGATCTCGAAGGAGTACGACTATCCGCAGATTGAAATGACTGAGAGCGGATGCGGGTATCTGGATGCCCCGTTCGCGGGAAAGAATGGCCGCGTGCCCGACGCGCGGCGTATCGAGTTCTTTCGGCAGGAACTGGCGGAGCTGGCGCGTGCGATCAAAGATGGAGCACGAGTGCGAAGTTTTCATGCGTGGAGTTTGCTCGATAACTTCGAGTGGACGAATGGATATACAGAACGATATGGATTGATCTATGTCGACTATCGCGATCTGAAGAGAACGATCAAAGATTCGGGCTATTGGTATGGAAAGGTCGCCGCATCGAATCACCTTTCAGTGTGATTGACCAAGGAAAACCCAACTGTTTGCAGGCGTGCATCTTCGCGTTTCCTCAAGCGCATCAAAATGTGCTGAGGTGAATTTCATGGTTGACATGTCTCCGAAGGTTCCCGCAAAGCGGCCTGACTCTCTGAAGCAGCAAACAGAAGATTCGAAGAAGCCTGTCACCGGCGCGAAATCGCGCGTGGAACGGGGCGCGAATGAAGCTGCGCACAAGGCGGCGAAGCACGAGCAGGAATTTGACCGGAATCAGGCCACCATCTCCAAGTGAGGGAATAGAAGGGGTTAGGTTGGGTCATTGTACTGCTGTGCAGCCGATGGTAACTCACAAGACAAACTGTGCAGTAACTACTGTGCTTAGTCACATGTAACTGGACACTTGTTGAAAACGCAGTTTGCATCAGGCGTTCGTTTCGATGTGAGGTATGCTGCACCTAGCTTGAGTGTGAATGATGAAGTTTGAGGCGTGCAGCGAGCAACGCAGAGCGCCTCTCACGCATCAACCCAGTCAGGGCCGTTGCGGGCGCGCCGTAAGCCTGTGGCGAGCGCGGTGAAAATTTACCCTACGAGGTGGCCTCATGACTTCCCCAATGCTGCAGCATATTCCACTGACGAGTGCTTATCTTTGCCAGGATTGCGATTGCGTTGGTAATTCCGCGATACAGTGCCCCGCCTGCGCGTCGACCGCGCTGCTGGGTCTGTCGTGCGTATTAAATCGTACTGAGATGGAGGGCGATATTCCCAAAGCGAGTTTTTCGTTCCCCTCTGTCCACGCGCCCGCGCTTGCGGCGTAGCGCCAAACGCAGCCGTTTATTTAATTGAATAAGTTCAACAAAATTCCAGACGGAGTGACGCTGGTGGTGTGTGCGGTCGCTTCTGCGCTCCTGCGCCTATAATGGAATATGGCAGGCTATGCTCTGACCCTCCCTGAGAGGTCTGTGAGTGGGCCCGTCAATTTCGTACCGGTGTCATTCCGTTGACTTCATCGAACGATGCGATCGTTATCCGCGGTGCGCGGACTCACAATCTGAAGGACATTTCCTGCGAGATTCCCCACGGGAAGCTGACGGTGGTCAGCGGCGTCTCGGGTTCGGGGAAATCTTCGCTTGCCTTCGACACGATCTATGCCGAAGGTCAGCGGCGGTATGTCGAGTCGCTTTCGGCGTAAGCGCGGCAGTTTCTGGAGCGCATCGAAAAGCCCGATGTGGACGAGATTGAGGGGCTTGCTCCGGCGATTGCGATCAAGCAGAAGAATACGACGCGGAATCCGCGATCGACCGTGGCTACGGCGACTGAAATTTACGACTACATGCGCCTCTTGTATGCGCGCTGTGGAGAAGTGCACTGCATCTACTGCGACGGGCTGGTGAAGCGCGACTCGATCGATGAAGCCGCCGAGTCGATCCTGGCGCTGGGCGAGGGGATTCGCCTCAATACGCTCTTCCCGGTGAAGCATGACACGCCTGCGCCGGAGCCAGCCGCGAAACCGGCGAAGAAGGCCGCTTCTCCAAAAGCCAAAGCGGGAAAGGCAGCGGTCAAGACGACGGCCACGGCCGACGAGACGCTGAGCGAACCTCTGAAGGCGCGGCTTGTGGAATTGCGCCGAGCTGGGTTCAACAGGCTGTACCAGGACGGACAGATCTTCGAGTTTTCGACGCCGGAATCGCTGCTCGATCTCGATTTTGCGCGGCCGGTGTTTGTGCTTCTCGATCGCATCGTGGTGGGCGCTGAGAATCGGGCGCGGATCGTGGACGCAGGCGAGATCGCATACCGCGATGCGGGCGAGGTGGTTTTTGAAGAGGCTCCGCGCGACGAAGGAGCGGAACGCCGGCGCTACCGGTTCTCCGGAGAGTATGAGTGCACGAGTTGCCACAGGGCGGGCAAGGAGCCGGAGCCGCGGCTCTTCAGCTTTAACAATCCTTTCGGGGCGTGTCCGCGGTGTCAGGGCTTTGGCAACACAGTGGACTACGACCTGAACCGGGTGATTCCCGATAAGAGCCTGAGCCTGAGTGGGGGAGCAATCGATCCCTGGAACCGGCCAAAGTATCGC
>JBATYG010000096.1:0-3062 GCA_049673945.1 Occallatibacter sp. | reverse complement strand
CCTGACATGGGACCTTGGAGCGGAGTATGCGCCCGTTCTTTCCGGCATTGCCGCTGGAGTCCTCGTGGCGAACAGCCAGTTGGTTGTAACGAGTGGCAATGCGGCGGGAATCGTCGTGGGCTTTTGCCTTATTGCGGTCTGGACCTTTCTCAAGAATCGGTGGGTGTGGGCGGGAATCGTCTGTCTTGCATTCGCGCTGGCAATCAAGCCTCAGATTTCCGGATTGATCTGGCTGTTTTTTCTGCTGGCGGGAGGCTTGCATCGCAAACGGGCGCTGCAGACCCTGGCGGCGACCGCCATCCTGAGCCTGCCCGCCGTGCTGTGGATTTCTCATGTCGCGCCGAACTGGGTAGCGGAGATTCACACAAACATGACGGTGCTCTCGGAGCTGGGCGGCATTTCTCCCCAGGCGGCGACCGCAACAACCAGACCAACGATGATGGTCAATCTGCAGATTATCGGTGGCTTCTTTCACGCTGATCCGCGGATCTGCGCCCTGGTGGTGTACCTCGTGTGCGGCGTTATGCTCGCGATCTGGATCAGAGCTACCTATCTGCAGCTACCATCACGACGGAAGGACCTGCTTGGCCTCGCCGCCATCTCGGTGCTGTGCATGCTTCCTGTCTATCATCGGGAGTGCGACGCCAAGCTGCTGCTGCTCGCCATTCCCGCCTGCGCGTTGCTGTGGGCGGAAGGTGGAAGGCTGGGCAGATACGCAGCGCTGGTGATGTCGACGGTTCTCGTAGTCATCGCAGATATTCCCTGGGTGGCCGGCATCAGCCTCGTCGAACGCGCCGATCATTGGAACCTGGGTGCCTGGCGGAGCCTGTTGCATGCTTTGCTGATTCTGCCGGCGCCGCTGGGCCTGCTGCTGGCGGCGGTGTTTTACCTGTTTGCCTACGTTTGGCGATCGCGCAAGGTGTCGTTAGCTGCAGAGCAGGCGGAGGCAGTGGGGCTGGTCACCTTCAGTGAGTAAGGCAGCGGCCTCTCCTGTCCTCTCGATGTCAGGCTGCCGGCGGCTCGTCGCGACACTGTCAACGAGACGCCGCACATCAACACCGATTTAAATCATGCCACGCGAAGGCCGGATCAATCGAGTTGCTCAGGCTTCTTCGGCCTCGCGCAGCTTAGCGAGAACAGCGAAGTCTTCGAGCGTGGTGGTATCGCCCTTGACTTCACCATGAGTCGCAAGCTCGCGCAACAGTCGGCGCATGATCTTGCCGCTGCGCGTCTTGGGTAGCGCATCGGTGAAGCGGATATCATCTGGCCTTGCGAGCGCACCGATCTCCTTCGCAACCCACTTGCGCAGTTCGTCTTTGAGCTCCGCGCTTGGCTTGTTGCCGCTTTCGAGCGAAACAAACGCCGCGATGGCCTGCCCCTTCAACTCGTCGGGGCGCCCAACAACGGCGGCTTCCGCCACCTTGGGGTGAGCCACGAGAGCCGATTCGACTTCCATGGTGCCGAGCCTGTGCCCGCTCACGTTGATCACATCGTCAACGCGGCCCATGAGCCAGAAGTAGCCGTCGGCATCCTGCCGCGCGCCGTCGCCGGTGAAGTAGCAGCCTTCGACGTCGCTCCAGTAAGTCTTCTGGTAGCGCTCAGGATCGCCATAGACCGTGCGCGCCATCGAGGGCCACGGCTTGCGGATCACAAGCAGGCCGCCACTGCCCGCGGGAACGGCCTTGCCTTCCCTTGTGACCACCTCGGGCTGGATGCCGAAGAAGGGGCGCGTAGCCGAACCCGGCTTGGCAGGAACGGCGCCGGGCACAGGCGAAATCATGATCGCGCCGGTCTCTGTCTGCCACCATGTGTCGACAATTGGACAGCGGTTGTGGCCGATCTTCTCGCGATACCACATCCATGCTTCAGGATTAATAGGCTCGCCGACGGTGCCGAGCAGGCGCAGCGAGTCGAGCTTGAAGTTGTCGACGTATTGATTGCCCCATTTGATGAAGGCACGAATCGCTGTGGGCGCGGTGTAGAAGATCGTGACCTTGTGGTCGTCGATGATCTTCCAGAAGCGGGAAAAATCGGGCCAGTTGGGTGCGCCCTCGTACATCAGGACAGTCGCGCCATTCTGCAGAGGCCCGTAGACGACATAGGAGTGGCCGGTAACCCAGCCGATATCGGCCGAGCACCAGTAGATGTCGTCGTCGTGCATGTCGAAGATGTACTTCGTAGTGAGATAAGTCTGCACTGCATAGCCGCCGGTGGTGTGCACCAGTCCCTTCGGCTTGCCGGTGGTGCCGGAGGTGTAGAGGATGTAGAGCTGATCTTCGGAGTCGAGCGGCTCGGCGGGGCACTCGGTCGGGGCGTTCGCGACAATGTCGTGCCACCACCAGTCTCGTCCGGCAACCATGTTCACGGGCGAGCCGGTGCGCCGGTAGACGATGACGTGACGTACGGTGGGGCAGGAGGGTACAGCGTCATCGACGGTGCGCTTGAGCTGGATCTCGCCGCCGCGGCGGTAGCTCGTATCCTGCGTAATCACGGCGACGCAGCCGGAGTCATTCACGCGGTCGGAGATCGCGTGCGCGGCGAATCCGCCGAAGATCACGGAGTGAATTGCGCCGATGCGCGCGCAGGCCAGCAGGGCGATGGCGAGCTCCGGCGTCATGCCCATGTAGATGGCAACGCGGTCGCCTTTTTTGATTCCCAGGGCCTTCAGCGCATTGGCGAACTTCTGCACCTCTGCGTGCAGTTCGGCATAGGTGAGGCGGCGAACCTCTCCTGGCTCCCCTTCCCAGATGATGGCGGCCTTGTCGCGGCGCGGCCCGTCGAGGTGGCGATCGAGGCAGTTGTAGCTGAGGTTGATCTTGCCGCCGACGAACCACTTTGCCCAGGGCAGATTCCAGTCGAGCACCTTGTCCCACGGCTTGAACCAGTGGAGTTCCTTCGCGGCCTCGGCCCAGAAGGCCTCAGGATCTTCGATCGATTTCTTGTACAGGGCCTCGTACTGCTCGAGGCTCTTGATGTGCGCCTTCTCGCTGAACTCCTTAGGCGGAGGAAAAACACGATTTTCGCGCAGGGTTGAATCCAGGTCCTGATTGGCGAGCGAAGAC
>JBATYG010000095.1:0-1943 GCA_049673945.1 Occallatibacter sp. | reverse complement strand
TGACGGTTCTTTGTGTTGATGAAGGCGTTCTCCGTCATGCCCACCATTCCGGGATACACCGTCAACTCCGTGCGAGTCCCCATCAGATCTGGCCGTCCCGCGATCATGGGATTAAAGCGCTCCGACCGGCGGTCGTCGATGGGCACCACGTGGTTCCGGATCGCCTCCTTCATAAAGAGGGCCTTCATCTCTTTCAGCTTCGCGGGTTCTTTTGCAGCCAGATCGTGTGCTTCGCTGAAATCGTCAGCGGTATGATAAAGCTCCCACACGTCCTCGGTGAGCGGCCGATTTGGCACCTGAATCCAGGGAATGGAATGGCGGGCGCATGCTATCCATCCGTCGTGGTAAATGCCTCGGTTGCCGAAAATCTCGAAGTATTGCGTCGTGTGTGTCTCCTTTGCGGTGGGATTGTCGAAGGTATAGATCATCGAAGTTCCATCGAACGGCAACTGCACCGTCCCGTTCACGCTCTTGGGAAACGGCAGGCCCGCTGCTTCCAGCACCGTCGGCGCAATATCGGAGACGTAAGTGAACTGTGAACGAATTTGTCCCTTGTCCTTGATGCGCACCGGCCAGGTGATCACTACCCCGTTCGTGGCTCCGCCGTAGTGCGAGGCGATCTGCTTGGTCCATTGAAAGGGAGTGTCACCGGCCCAAGCCCAGCCGATCGAATAGTGAGGGAACGTGCTTGGGCCTCCCCAGTCTTCAAGGTGCGGCATGTTGATGGCCGCGTTCTGGGGGATGCCGTTTAGCGCCATCATCTCGTTATAGGCTCCCAGCGGACCGCCTTCCGCGCTGGCGCCGTTATCGCCGGTGATGTAGATGAAGAGGGTATTGTCCATCACCCCCATTTCCTTCAGCGCATCCACCAGCCTCCCAATCTGCTCATCCGTGTGCTCGCCAAATCCCGCGAGGGTCTCCATCTGGCGCGCTTCGAGCTTTTTCTCGTCCGGTGTCTGCGAGTCCCAGGAGGGAATCTCTTTGGGACGTGGGGTCAAGTCTGCATTTGCGGGAATCACGCCCAGCTGCTTTTGGCGGGCGTACGTCTCCTTGTTCAACTCGTCCCACCCTTGATCGAACTTCCCTTTGTAGCGGTCGATGTATTCCTTGAACACCTGGTGTGGTCCGTGAACTGCGCCGGTTGCAAAGTAAACGAAGAACGGCTTGTCTGGCGTCAAAGCTTGCTGCGCCCGCATCCAGTTGATCGCATGGTCGGTCAAATCGACGGTCACATGGTAAGTGGGGTCGTTGTGCGGCAGTTCTACACGGGTCGTGCCGTCAAAGAGCGCGGGTGACCACTGATTGGTCTCGCCGCCGATGAAACCGTAGAACTTGTCGAAGCCGGAGTGGGTTGGCCACCGGTCGTATGGCCCGGAGACGGAGACTTCCCATGGCGGCGTCTCGTGATACTTGCCGAATGCCGCGGTGCTGTAGCCGTTGAGGCGCAGCATTTCCGCCAGAGGCGCGACGCTGAGAGGACGAATGCCGGTATTGCCGGGGAAGGCGGTCGCGAGCTCGGCGATGGCGCCGGAGTTCGCGACGTGGTGATTGCGCCCGGTGAGCAGTGCCATCCGTGTCGGCGAACACAGTGCCGCAACATGAAAGTCGTTGTAGCGCAGCCCCTGGGTCGCGAGCATATCGAGCGTAGGCATGTGGATGGGACCGCCAAACGTGCTCGGCTGCCCGAAACCCATGTCGTCCAGCAGCACGATCACAATATTCGGCGCGCCCTTCGGAGCCCTGATTTCGAAACGCGGCGGCGCCTTGGCGTTGCGAGCATCGAGTTCAGTGATCGTTGGGGGTTGCGGTTCGGGAATCGGAAGTACTGTACGGTTTAAAGCATCCTGGGACCAACCAACCCCGGAAGTGAAAACGATGATGGAGATCTGCAGGAATAAGCGTGAGGCCTTCATGGGAACGGTACCTCCAGCCGAGCGCTGACG
>JBATYG010000094.1:0-5712 GCA_049673945.1 Occallatibacter sp. | reverse complement strand
ACCTGCGTGCCGGGCGCGGGGGCCTGTTCGCGCGCCGTGCCATCGCCGATGATCTGCACATCGAGGCCGGAGGCTTCGGCAGTTTCAAGCACCTTGCGCAGCGGCAATCCAATGAGGGTTGGCACTGTGATCTTTCTGCCGTCGCTGATGGTGACCTCGCGCGGGGCTGGCCTCGCGTCCGGCGGCGTGAGCGCTGCCGCAGCCGTAGTCGAAGCGGGCGGCGCGGCGGCCGGTTTCGTGGACTGATCGGCAGCGGCATCGGCCGGATTTACATTTACGCCGGAGGCATCCGCGTCGGTCGCGGCAGCCTGCGCGGGTGGTGTGCGAAGGGGATCGTCAGCGGGAAGGTCATTCACCGCGGCAAAGAGCTCGTTGACGTTTTCCTGGTCGGCTGCGGTGTCATCTTCAGTGGCAGGCGCATCGTTCGTCTGGCTCTTCGCGGTTGTCTTTGGCTGCTGCACGTCGATATCATGCGGAACGCCGAGATACTCAAGCACCTGCTGCGCAACCTCGGCGAAGACGGGCGCGGAGACCGCAGTTCCGTAGTAGGAAGGGCCCTTGGGGTTGTCGATGACGACAGCGACGGCGATGGCGGGATTGTTGACCGGAGCAATGCCCGCGAAAGAGGCGATGTGCATCGTCTTCGAGTAAAGATGCGTCGCGGGATCGATCTTCTGCGCAGTGCCGGTTTTGCCGCCGGAAGAGTAGCCATTGAGCTGCGCGGGTTTTCCGGTGCCGTAGAGCACCACACCCTCCATCATCTTGCGCATCTGGGCTGCAGCCATCTCCGAGATGACGCGATGCGCGCCAGCGGGCAGCGGATTGGGCAGCTCTTCACTGATTCTGAATGGCTCGGGCGCAAGCTGCGGCGCCCCCTGCGGGGCAGCGGCGTCTTTCGCGCTTGCGATCTGATTCGGCATCAGGACGCGCGGAGGCAGATAGGTGCCGCCGTTGGCGATGGTCGAAACCATTGAGACAAGCTGCAGCGGCGTCACACCGACTTCCTGCCCTATGGCGATCGAGCCGATCGATGAGCCGTTCCACTTGCTTGTGGGACGCAACAGTCCGCGGGTCTCGCCGGGCAGTTCCATGCCGGTGCGGCTACCGAAGCCGAAATCGCGGATGTAGTGATAGAAGCGGTCCTGCCCGACCTTGAGAGCGAGCTTGACGGCGGCGACGTCGCTTGAGCGCGCCAGTGCCGTGGCCACGGTAACGGTGCCCAGGCCACGGTCGCTCTTGTCGTCGTGGATGACGCGGCCGGCGAGCGTGATCTGCCCGCCCTGGCAGTCGATCATGTCATCCGGCTTGGCGACACTCGAATCAAGGGCCGCCGAATAGGTGACAAGCTTGAAGACGGAGCCCGGCTCGTAGACATCGCTGACAGCGTGATCCTTGAGGAGCTTCGGCGTCGTGTGGCGGAAGTCATTGGGGTCGAAGGTGGGCCGGATGGCAAGCGCAAGGATCTGGCCGGTGTGCACATCCTGCACCACGACGGTGCCGTTATCGGCATGCGTCTTCTCCATTGCGTGATCGAGAGCCTGCTCGGCCATGTACTGGATGTTCTCGTCGATGGTGAGCTCAAGATTCTGGCCCGGCTCGGGCTCGTGTTCGATTGAGCCGAGGACATGGCGGCGCGCATCGACAGCAGTGAGCACACGGCCTGGAACACCGTGCAGCCGCGTATCGAATTTCTGCTCGAGGCCGCCGAGGCCGTTGTCGTCGAGGCCCACGTAACCGAGCACCTGCGCGGCAATCTGGCTGTTGGGGTAGAAACGCTGAAACTCCTTTTGAAAATAGACACCCTCGAGGTTGAGCGCCTTGGCGCGCGTGGCGGCTTCGGGCTTGACGCGGCGCGCCACCCAGGCAAAGCCGTGGCCGTCGTCGAGCCGCTTCTCGATCTCGGGCTCGGCGGTACGGGTATCTTCAGGATTGACGTGAACGATCTTCGCGAGAGAGCGCGCGACGGCTGCCTTGTCCTCAATCTCGGTGGGCACGGCGTAGATGGAGTCAACCTGCACGGTCATGGCCAGCTCGCGCATGTTGCGGTCATAGAGAATGCCGCGGCGCGGCGCGACCTCGAAGGTACGCTGCTGCTGCTTTTGCGCGCGCTCAACGTATTCGCTGTGACGAACGATCTGCAGCCAGAAGAGACGCGCCGTGATGGCGCCGGCCCAGAGAAGAAAGAAGAGGCAAACGAGCCAGAAGCGCGCCTGCCGCATAGGCATGGCGCGCGACGTGGAAGTGCGGGGCCGGTTGGCCCGTGGGGCTGCCTGCATGGCGGGGGCTCGGGTAAGAGGGCTCGCCATTCAGTTTATCTGGTGGGTGGGGGAGGGGGTGTGAATTGCGCGAGGACGGGAGCGCTGGTCTCAGGCCGTGCGGTGGAGCGAACCACCTGCCCGGGCTGAGGCGCGGCCAATCCCATCTCGTGCGCGAGGCTATCGATGCGGCCCGGCCGTGAAAGCTGGGCTTCTTTCAAACGAAGCTGACGATTCTCTTCGCGCAACTGATCGAGCGACTGCTTTTCCGACTCCACGCGATAGGAGCCCTCGATCGCGCTGAAGTGCTGCAGGCCGTAGACCATCACGAGCGAGAAGAGAACAGTGACGGCAGCGGAAAAGATGCGCATCTGGCGGACGCGCACCGGATCAGACGCTTTGACCAGGCGCGAGTTGTCAAAGTGCCGGGCGAACGAGATCTCCGGCGTGCGCACACCGCGGCGGCGCATGGGCTGCTGAGCCAGCAAGGCGGCGTTATGCTCGGCGACGCGTGCGTCCCAGCCGTGGCCAGTCTCGAAATAGGTTGTGCATGCCGCCATTTCTGCGTCTCCTTGCTCTGTTGCCTTACTGCCTTTGTGCCGCTCTCAACTTTGCGCTGCGCGAGCGCGGATTGCGCTCAATCTCGTCTTCATCGGCCGTCACCGGCTTCCTTGTCAGAACTTCCCAGATTCCCAGCCTCGCGCCTTCGCGGAGGCTGTCTTTCGCAATGCGATCTTCCAGTGAATGAAAACTGATCACGGCCAGTCGTCCTGAGGGCTTAAGCAACGTTGGTGCGGCCTCGAGCAACGCCTTGATCTCGTCCAGTTCGCGGTTTACGAAGATACGGAGCGCCTGAAAGGTTCTGGTCGCCGGATGAATCCGATCCTGTTTCATTGCCGGGGCGGCTGCGGCCACAATCCGGGCAAGTTGCCCCGTGGTTGTAACCGGCCGCCCGCGCACAATGGCTCTGGCGATTCTCCGCGACCTCCTTTCCTCTCCGTATTCGTAAATGAGGTTTGCCAGCTCGCGCTCGCTCGCCTCATTCACCACTTGTGCGGCAGTCGGCCCGCTGCGCGTGTCCATGCGCATATCCAGATCGCCGTCTGCCATAAAACTGAATCCTCTGCGCGCCTCATCGAGCTGCAGGCTGCTCACACCAAAATCGGCCAGGATGCCGTCGAGCGATGCCGGCGCAACGTGCCGCGCTATCGCGCTGAAAGCCTCGCCGACGAGCGTGATACGCGGGGCCTGGCTGCCGAGCTCGCTGGTGACTTCAGCCAGCCGGGCTGCGGCTAGTTCCAGCGCCTCGGGGTCACGATCGAAACCGATCAGATGGCCCTCCGGGCCGATACGCCGTGCAATTTCCATGGCGTGCCCGGCGAGTCCCAGCGTGCAGTCGGCAATCACAGCGCCTGCGGGCAGATTCAGAAACTCAATCGCTTGCTTTAAAAGAACTGGCACATGGCGTTCACCGGACTTCGTCATGCGCTCCCCCTGGGGGGTTGGTGCTGCTTAACTCTTGCGGCTCAAAATTGCCGCCAGGGCGCTGCGATCCTGCGCTGTCAACTCGCTCTCAGGCAGCTTCTTCTCAAAGGTCTCGCGGTTATGAACCTCGAGGTAGGTCCTCATGCCGAAGACCGTCACTTCGGCGTCGAGCCGGGCGGAGTTGCGCAGAATCTGCGGCAACAGCAGCCGGGCCTGGTTATCCATCTCCACCTGCTGGCCGTAGTAGCTAGTCAGGTTGAGGTACTTGCGTACGGCATCGTCGAGGGTGCTGGACTCAGCCAACTGCTGCTCCACCTTTTCCCACTCGGGCAGCGGCCAGATTTCGGCGCTCCTGCCATCCGTGCTGGTGACATAAAACTGGGTGACATGCGCGGCATCGACCAATTGCTTGAAGGCAGAGGGGAGCTTGAGTCTTCCCTTCTCGTCGACCTTCGCCGGATGATTGCCGCGAAACATGCGTGCCAGCCTCGCAAACACTGCCCTCAATCCACTTCGGGTACCGCCGGTGGTTCAAAAACCCGAAAAGTAGACCGGGAGGGCTGATTCAGGAAGAAATCAGGGTATTCTTGGCTTGAAACTTCAGCCTTGGCTCCCTTTCACTCCCTTTTGCTCCACTTCACGATCGATCATAGACCACAAAAATCCCTCGTCAAAGACCAAAAAGTGTTAGAAATCCCTCAGATTTAGGGGTTCTTTCGCCTGGGAGTTGAAGTGACCCTGCGATGTCTTCTAATGGGGACGCGGTAGAGAAATACCACTAGATGTTGTGTTTACGATTATGGTTCGTGCCGACAGATGGGCTCTTTGCAGATCGGCCGGAGCGGTATATAGGGGAATGAAAAGCGAAACCTGTGAAACCTATTGCTCTGCGCTGTCGTCTTCGGGCTCTGCGGCCTGCCCCGCGGTCTGCCCTGCGGTCTGTAAGGACTGGTTCTTCCGGCTGGCAACCACCTTCAGCAGGTAGATGAAGACAAGCACATTAATGATCAGCAGGCCGACGCGCAGCCAGGTCAGCTTTCTGAAGATCTCGAAGATCTCCCAGGGAAGGAAGGAGGCGGTGATGAGCAGCGTCAGCACTTCGCCCCAGGTTTTTTCAAGATAGAGGCCGGTGCCTTCGGCGAGGCTGATGGCGGCGTAGCAGAAGGCCACCACGCCGATGCGGCGCAACAGCGGATCATTGAGGATGGTGGCCTTGCCGAGCAGGAAATTGACGATATGCGACTCGGGGTTGAAGCGCATGGCCGCGGCCAGATCCGAAAGAACGTCGCCTATGTCCTTATGAAGAAGGCGGAGCGCGCCAACACCGACAGCCACAAAGAGGAGCGTCTGCAGCAGTTTGTATACCGCGATGAGGACGAGAAATTTATTGTGCCGCTGCCGCTTCGCGGTTACCAGCGCTGAGGCTTCGGTCATGATCTCTGTAGACCCGAATCGTGCACGAGGTCGTCATCCTATCTTACGTTACGGTGGCTGAGCCGGTTCTGCGGCAGAGATCGCCCAGCTGGGCCAAAAGTACCGCGGCGGCGAGGTCTTCAGCCCACGCCGTCTGCCGGAGCGGATCGTGACGAAAGAAATTGATGTTGACAGCGCCTAGATTCACGACATACTCGGTCCTGTTCAGTGACACGCAAATTTCGGTTAAGGTTCCTCCTGTGTTCTTCACGACGAAGTCAGAACTGTGATGGAGCTTCATTCTAGGAACACTCTCGCGTTGATCGATTCTGACTGGGAACATCGAAGTTCAATCTCTGTTGCCATTCGAGACAGAAGGAGAAACAGCCGATGAAGTTAGCCGCGATTCCAAAGTACGTTCTTCTGCCATGTCTCTGCATCGTCTTTGTTCAAATGAAATGGCAAGTCGCTCTTTGTCAGTCAGCACCGGTCTCACAGGCTGCGCCACAGGCGCTGGGCCCGGGTGGCTCCCAAGCAAATCAGCAACAACAAATGCCGA